>NZ_SZZZ01000019.1:0-90417 GCF_009830025.1 Pantoea sp. Taur | reverse complement strand
TAGCCATCTGAGGTTCATGATGGCGCAGATGGCGTACAGCCTGAAAGGCGTGGAACCTTATCAGATGAGTTTTAAGCAGTCCGCACTGTATCTGAGAAGTCATCTGAGCCTGCTACCGGGCATCTCACCGGGAAAAATACCGCGGATAATGGAAGAGATAATGGCGATGGCTCCAGGGCTGGTGCTGCCGGAAAGAAGAGTGCGGCATTACCCAAGGGCGGTAAAAAAGAGGCCACAACGTTATCCGTTGCGGCCTCCATTAAGATCTTAACTGACAAGCATTACGCTCAGCGCGGGCATAAAGGTCACTTTCCGTTTGTTTTTCTCGTGTCACCTGGTGTGGTACAGACTTCGTGCTGTCTGAATGCATCATGGCATCGGTTAAGTGATATGAAAAACCGTTTGGTTTTATTGATTTGATTGGTAAAAACTTTTTAAAAATGACTATTTCGCGCCAGTTTCCTATAGATGCGTGCGGCTTAGGCATTTAGACTGCTTCGCCTGGAAGAGGACACCCTAATGAAAAAAATGCTTATTAGCGCACTCGCGCTTTTTATGCTGGCCGGTTGTAGTGTCAGCAAACCCGGTGGATTTGAACGTGTCGATGAAGATAAAAGCTCAAATACCGTGCAATATCGTTATGACCCGCAAACGTTGAATAAAGATGCGATGGAAGTGGATCTGGCGAATTATTGTAACCAGCGTGGATTTGATAAAGTGGAATCGCTGCCAGCACAGGACAGCCATCTGCCCGGATTAAAGAAAGCCTGGTATCAATGTAATTACGCGGTAAAAAGCTAAAAGAAAGGGCGGGATAAATTCCCGCCCTTTTTGTTTTTTTATTATGTGCTGTGTGTGCTTTGCCCAATTACCAATGGCGACCATGATAACCATGGTCATGATGCCAGCCGCCACCGTGGCCCCAGCCCGGTCCGCGACCATATCCGTCATGAACAATACAACCACTCAACATCGTCATAATGGCAACAACCGAAGCAGCTTTAATAAGTGTTTTCATGGAGAGTCCTCCTCTTTTCCAATGAAGCCAGATTACCGGGGAAAAGTGGAGTGAAGATGCAGTGAATGTAGAGTTATTTCTGGATCTATTGCCAGATATGTCAATTTAAAGCTAAAAACGTCAAGGCGGGAAATAAACCAATCAGATAAAACCGAATGCCTGATGATAATAACGCGAATAGTCTGAAATGCAATCCTAAATAACAGCCGTTCTCAACTCTTAAAACATTACGCAGAAAAGATGGAGAAAATAGATGCCGCACAGTGATGCGGCATCTGTTGAGATTAATTATGCAGCAAAGGTTCAGTCACGTTTTGACGATTTGGCAGACGGATGCTGAGCGACAACACCAGTGAAATCACCAGCAGTGTCATGATCAAGCTGAAGGTCACGGTAAAACCACCAAACACGGAAGCCACCAGTGAACCCATCACGCTGCCGATACCGAATCCCAGGTAAATCAGCCCGTAATTTTTCGTCAGATTATTAAGACCAAAGAAATCGCTGACCAGGGAAGGGAACACGGTGATGGTGCCACCAAAGCTAAAGGCAACACAGGCCAGTGACAGGAAGAAGGTGGTTTCATTCATCCGGGTAAACAACAAAATGCTCATGCCCACCAGTGAAACGATCTGTGCCAGTGAAATGACGCGAATACGTGCCATTTTATCGGAGAGTACGCCGAGAATAAGACGGCCACTCAGGTTAGCAATCGCGATGACAGTCACGGCATTAGCAGCGGTTTGCGTGGTCAAATGGACCATCCCTTCGCCGATGTCTTTCGCCACGCCAATCACATACAGTCCGCTCATGCAGGCAGTGAGGAACATCAATGCCAGCATCCAGTACTGTGGCAAGCGCACGGATTGCGCCAGCGTGTAATCTTTTTCCAGCACTTTCGCGTTACCGCTGCTTTGCTGGATAGGGGCATCACGCATCATCAGCGCACCCACAATGATCATACTCATCGCCAGCACACCCCAAATCATAAAGGTGTTCTCCAGACCGTAAGTGCTGAGCAGCGCGCCACAGATAAATTTGAAGCCGAGGCTACCTAAACCGTAAGCACCAATCGAGCAGGCGGAGATTAATCCTTTGCGCTCCGGGAACCACTTCACGCAGTTTGACAGCGTCATCAGGTATCCTGCGCCATCCGCTAAACCGACCAGGATGCCGGCGCTGAGATACAGCATCATCAGGTTATCGGCATGAGCGGTCAGCCAAAAGCCAATCGCCATTAAAATCCCGGCGCCGATGGTGACGTTACGCACACCAAAGCGCTCCTGTAATTTTCCCGCCAGTGACGATGCAATCGCCAGGCCCAGGCTGAGTAAACCAAACGAGAAGGCAACCTGACTGATTGGCGCATCAAGCTTATGCGCCAACTGGCCGTTAAACAGGCTCCAGGTGTAAACCGAACCCAGTGCAAACTGAGTGATGATGGTGCCGATAAGGGTAAGCATGCGGGTGCGCTGCAACTGCGCGGATAGTTCTGTTTTCATTTTTATCTCTCCCCTCAGGGAATGCGGAATCTGCAGCGATAATAGGCAGCTTACGCGCGCGTGGGGCGAAGCAGGGCATCAAGAGACAGGATGAAGGAATGAAATGCAGTAATACGGGTATGAATGGCATTGGGTCACAGTGGTGTCAATTTAAGCGTAGCGGTTGCCATGGGTAAGCATGTGTAACCAGGTGTTATAAGCGTACCGATTTCACTGCAAGATGACAGTTTTTGCCAGGCTTAAGATTCACTCAATAGGAGGAAATATGACAGACCGAGCATATGAATCCGCGTCAAGCGAGGATGAAGTTTGCTGCATCATCGGTCAGGCGGTGATCGAGTTAAGCGATGAGCATCAGCCTGTGAATAAATCCACGCTGTCGCTGAAATTACTGGCTATGGCCGATCGCGACAGAGATGATGAACGCGTTCTGCTTTACTGGATTGCCAGAAAAGCCATCAATAAACCTCACCAGCTCAATATCGGCGTTCAGGGCTGGCGCTAGAGGACCAAAGAGCGGGCGCAATGCCCGCTCTCGCTATTCATGCCAGGCGTAATTTGCGTGCCGTGGGCCAGCGCACAAACATCACCATATTCCCCATCAGAATCATCGACAGACCCACGATGGCATTGCTGTGCCACTGATATCCCTCATAAATGGTCGACAACGTCAGTGCCACCAATGGGAAAAGCAGTGTGCAGTAGGCGGCCTGGCTGGCTCCGATACGACCGACAAGTGTGAAATAAGCGCCAAATCCCAGCACAGAGCCAAAAATGGCCAGATAACTCATCGAACCAAGCCACTGCAAATTCAGCGCAGGCGCTAATGAATCGCCATTCAATAGTGCGATGATTGCCATAACAATTGCACCATATAACATGGCATAGCTGTTGGTGGTTAGCACATCACGTTGACGGCGCTGATGGCGAGTCGAAATCATGTTACCCAAAGAGAATCCAAGCGTGCCCAAAGCACTTAGCCCAACGCCCCACAGCAGTTGCGGAGCCGGGTGCGCTGCCTGAATGTCATTCCAGAACAAGGCAACAATTCCTCCCAAACCAAGCACGGCCGCGGGCAACAGGCGAAACGGTGGGCGCTGACGGAAAAAGATCCAACTATTAAGCGCGTTATACAGCACGGCCATGGAGAAGATGACCGATTCGAGACCACTGCTGATCCACGCGGCCGCATGATAGAAACAAACAAAATTGAAGCCAAAGACGCAACAGCCTTGTAGCAAGCAGAAAAGATGGTCCTGCTTATCCAGCGGGCGCAGGCGTTTAATCAGTTTCAGGATCACCAGCATCAGTACTGAGGCCAGCAAAAAGCGCCAGAATACCGCTACCAGAACCGGCGTGTTAGCCGCTTCTTGTTGCAGGAATATCGCAATCCAGGTCGTGCCCCAAATCAACACCACCGCAAGGTACAACATAATGTTCATCGCATTCTCTCCGGCAAAATCATTGCCTGAAGTGTGACGATCATGATGGCCATCTGCTTGCACGCAGTTGCGCGCGAATTGCAAAATCTTGCGCTTTTTACACGGATGTCCTGCGTTGGCCTGTTTTCTGGCCGTGGAGATCCGTAAACTGTGCGTTATTGACCTGTGAGTGGATGCCTTTGATGCCCGATTATCAAACCTTCGACATGCTGCAGCGCCATAAAGCGCAATTGCGCGATAGCGTGCAGCTTTCGGGTGGCATCAAGTTGGCGGCCTGGTTTAATAGTGGCGATCGTGTCACTAATCTTAGCGATCACCATACGCTCAGCCTGTATACCGCGGATGGCTATGACACCTGGCATAAAACTCAGCATGGTTGGCGCAACGGCGGTGGTCCGGATCGCTTCTGCCTGATGCCTTCTGGTATTGAATCCACCTGGGATTTACGCGCCGATTTGTCGTTCGTACATCTCTACTGTACTGACGAGCACTTGCGTCATCTTGGCGAACAGATTTGGGATCGCAGCCCCGCCCAACTTAACCTGCATGAAAAGATCTTTGCCGACGACGATCGCATCACGCAACTTTATCGCCATTTCCTGCTGAGCGTTGACTGGCAGCAACCCGCCAATCAATTGATGCTGAGCAGTGCCTCAACGTTGTTAATGACGCATCTTTTGCAGCGCTACAGTGAAGTGCAGTGGCAGGCGCCACAGGTGCGCGGCGGATTAGCGCCCGCGGTATTGCGGCGCGTGTTGGCTTTTATTGATGCACAGTTGGATCAGCCGTTGACGCTGGCGCAATTAGCTGCGGAGGCTTCATTGAGTGAGTATCACTTTGCTCGCATGTTCCGCAGCAGCGTGGGCGAAGCGCCACATCAGTTCGTGATGCGTCGTCGTATGGATACCGCACTGCAACTGCTAAAGTTCAGCGCTCTGCCGTTAACTGAGATCGCGCTGCGTTGCGGTTTCCACTCTTCCAGTCACTTCAGTAACCGTTTCCGCCAGTTGCATGGTGTCACCCCTTCCGCATGGCGCCAAAACGCGCACCAGCTTTGATTCCGCTGTAATTACCTGAAACAGCCAGTTTCTACCTTCGAGAAACGTCTCAGATTCATTCACTCTCATGCTAATTGTGATGAACTTTTCTTAGCCTTAGATACAATGCCATCCATTAACATGTTGTTTTTGATGTAATAATTACATGTTTAACTTATGCGGAGTGGTAACGATGGAAATGCGCGTTTCAAAGCTTGAAGCCGATGTATTTGAAATGAAGGCAGATATTAAAACGTTGAAAACCGATATGGAAACGGTGAAAACCGACCTGGCGTTGATCAAGTCTAACTACGTAACGAAAGCCGATTTACATCAGGAAATCGCTAAAACTCATGTAGAGATCGCCAAAATTCACATAGAGATGACCAAACAAACCAAATGGATCCTGGGTGGAATAATGAGCGCGGCTGGACTCAGCTTGGGTATAGCGCGCTGGCTGTTTTGAGGGATTAGACCTAAAGCCAATATGAGGGAATGATGAACACTGCAAGCTGCCCTTCGTCACATCCACCGTCCATTCGGATTCGCATGTTTACCAGGAGTAGATTTCTGCCTGGGGATGGCATTGCTTATGATCAGAATTATAGTTACCAGGCTGGAGGAAACATGCTTGAAGTGCGCGTTGTAAAACTTGAATCTGACGTCAGTCATATTAGACGTGACGTTGAAGAGCTAAAGGCCGATGTAAAATCAATCGATAGAAACATGGCTGCCGTGCTTGAAAAACTAGAAGGTCTCAAAGAATCACTCGCTAAAAAGCCTTTGACAGATGCAGTTGATAAAAAGATCTCTGAAGCGAAGTTGGCTGTTTTACTCGGTGTTCCAGCCTTAATCGCTATTGGCACTTCGGCCTACAAGTTGATAGCGCATTTCTATTTCTCATGAAGACCCGTAGCCGTCTTGGTTTAGTTAAACCCACCGCCACTCATCGAAAATCTTTGCGTGCCAATGATTCGGCGATTGCCTAATATAAAGGGGGATGAGGAGGGCAGCGAACGGCGATATGGTGTCCCCTGCAGGAATCGAACCTGCAACTAGCCCTTAGGAGGGGCTCGTTATATCCATTTAACTAAGGAGACGCGGCGCGCAGTATAGCGTACCGACCAGCAGAATTTAACCGTGTAAATCCTGTTTGCTCAATCTATCAACAATGTCGTGCCACAGATCACTGTTGTTTCTTCTGCGCTTTCTCTTTGCGCTTTTGTTCCGCCCTCGCTTTGGCCTTCGCCGCCTCGCTCATATCGTTGCGAATTTGCGCATGGCTAATCAGTGCAAAAATCAACGTGCCGCCGGTGATATTTCCCAGCAGGGTAGGCAGCGCAAACGGCCAGAGAAACTCCTGCCAGGGCAGTGTGCCTGCAAACACCAGATACAGCACTTCTACTGAACCCACCACGATATGGGCCAAATCTCCAAGCGCCACCAGCCAGGTCATCATCACGATCACCACGATTTTGGCTGCTCCCGCGTAAGGGAACATCCAGACCATGGTGGCGATAATCCAACCTGAAATCACGGCATTGGCAAACATTTCGCTGGGGGAGTTGTCCATCACCTTTTCGCTAATCACGGTGAAGGCCTGGCGAGTTGCCTCGTCAAAAATCGGCATATGATTAAACGCCAATGCGCCGAGCGCCGTACCGATCAAATTCCCCGCCAGCACCACGCCCCACAGGCGCAATAACAGCATGAAATTACCGCCAGTGGGTTTGTGCATCACCGGTAATACTGCAGTAACCGTGTTCTCTGTGAACAGTTGCTGACGGGCCATTATCACGATGACAAAGCCAAAGGTATAACCCAGATTCTCCAGCAGGAAACCGCCAGGCACATCAGCTAAATGCACATGGAAAATCCCTTTTGCCATCAGCGAAGCGCTCATGGAGAGCCCCGCAGCCACGGCAGACCATAATAAGGCCATGCCGTCGCGCTCTAACTCTTTCTCGCCATCCTGACGAATCTCTTCATGAATAGCCGCAGCCCGCGAGGGCAGGGCATCTTCATCCACTTCTATCTCTTTCCCCTGGTCCTTTTCGTCGCTCTCGACATCGTTGTCATGTCCTGAAATGGATGGTGATTGCTTCATGTTTTCTCCTGGTGATAATGCCAACGCGTAATAAGCGTAGACGGTTTTATCAAGGGCGAAATGTTACGAAGATTCAATTTAAGAGTAACAAGATTTTAACCGAGGCGATTTTTTGCGCAATTCCTTGATCTGATGCGCACGAATACCCCCTTTGGGGGAAGTGAGAGCTACCTCACAGACTTCGGCCCACAGATTCATTGTGGTATTATCCCCGCCTCTTTTCACTGCTGCGATTCCTTCTTTCATGCTCGAAGTCATTAATCTCTCATGTGTTCGTGATGAGCGACCCCTGTTTCATGGGCTGAGCTTCCATGTGCAACCGGGTGACATTGTGCAAATTGAAGGCCCTAACGGGGCAGGAAAAACCTCACTGCTGCGTCTGCTGGCTGGATTAAGCCGGGCAGAAGAGGGCGAGGTGATGTGGCAATCGCAGCCGATTCGTCAGCAGCGCGAAATATGGCATCAAAACTTGCTCTATCTTGGCCATCATCCTGGTGTGAAGTCGGTACTCTCACCTCTGGAAAACCTGCATTTCTGGCACGGCGATCGTGATGAAGAAGTGATTTTCGACGCGCTGGAGCAGGTGAACTTGCTGGGATATGAAGAGGTGCCGGTTGCGCAGTTGTCCGCAGGGCAGCAACGGCGTGTAGCCCTGGCTCGCCTGTGGCTCAGCCCGGCAAAAATCTGGATTCTGGATGAACCGCTCACCGCCATTGATAAAGGCGGCGTGGAAAAATTAATGGCGCGTTTCGCTGAACATGCCGATAACGGAGGCGCAGTGATTTTGACTACCCATCAGGATTTGCCTGATGAGAGTGAACGCGTGCGCAAAATCCGCCTCATCTCGGAGTGGGCTTGATGTTAGGTCGCGTGATTCAGCGTGAGTTGAAAATTGCATTTCGCAGCGGTGCCGAGGTGATTAACCCGCTGTGGTTTTTCCTGATTGTTATCACGCTGTTTCCGTTAGGTATCGGGCCGGATCCTCAGCAACTGGCGCGCATTGCGCCAGGCGTGGCGTGGGTTGCGGCATTGTTAGCCTCACTGCTGGCGCTTGAACGACTGTTCCGTGATGATTTTCTGGATGGTTCGCTAGAGCAACTACTTTTGCTACCGACACCGTTGCCCGTCACGGTGCTGGGAAAAGTGATCGCCCACTGGCTGATCACGGGTCTGCCACTGATTTTATTGTCGCCGCTGGCGGCACTCCTGCTGTCACTGGATTTTGCCGGCTGGCGTGCGATGGCGCTGACGCTTTTACTCGGCACGCCAACCTTGAGTTTTCTTGGTGCGATTGGCACCGGTCTGACCGTAGGGCTGCGGCGTGGCGGCGTACTTCTGAGTTTACTGGTATTGCCGTTGTCGATACCTGTTTTGATCTTTGCCAGCGCGGCCATCGATGCCGCCGGTCAGGGATTGCCGATCGGAGGCTATCTGGCAATTCTTGGCGCGATGCTGGCAGTGAGCGCGACACTTTCGCCGTTCGCAACTGCCGCGGCTTTGCGCATTAGTCTGCATTAATCCGTGCTGCCCCAGAGCCGCCGGTATCCGAATTCTTTTTTATTGTGAGCTATGCAAATGTGGAAATGGTTACACCAGTGGGCAAAGCCTGAGCGGCTTTACCAGCTATGCGGTCGCTTAATTCCGTGGTTCGCCGTGCTTGGCGTGGCAACGCTGCTGCTCGGTTGGGTATGGGGCTTTGGCTTTGCACCGGCCGATTATCAGCAAGGCAACAGCTTCCGTATTATGTACATTCACGTGCCAGCCGCGATGTGGTCAATGGGCGTTTACGCATCCATGGCGATTGCCGCGTTTATCGGCCTGGTGTGGCAGATGAAGATGGCGGATCTGGTTTCGGCAGCGATGGCGCCTATTGGTGCGGTGTTTACTTTTATCGCGTTAGTGACGGGTTCTGCCTGGGGCAAACCGATGTGGGGCACCTGGTGGATTTGGGATGCCCGCCTGACATCGGAACTGGTGCTGCTGTTCATCTATATGGGCGTGATCGCGCTCTATCACTCATTTGAAGATCGCCGCACCGCTGGTCGCGCTGCGGGCATCCTGATTCTGGTTGGCGTGGTGAATCTACCGATTATCCACTTCTCAGTGCAGTGGTGGAACACGCTGCATCAGGGATCGTCCGGCATTTTGCAGCAGGCGATTGCGCCGAGCATGCGGACCCCGCTGCGTTGGGCCATCCTCGGTTATCTGCTGGTGTTTGGGGCGCTGACGCTGATGCGCCTGCGTAACCTGATCCTGTTCAGCGAGCGTCATCGTCCATGGGCGATTGATGTGGCTCAGGGAGGGCGCAAAGCATGACACCAGCCTTCGCATCCTGGAGCGATTTCTTCGCTATGGGCGGTTATGCCTTTTATGTCTGGCTCGCCGTTATCCTCACGTTAATCCCTTTGTTCGGACTGGTGCTGCACACTGTGCTGTTCCGGCGCCGTTTGCTGGCTGAAATTCGCCAGCGTCAATCCAGGGAGCGCCGCATTCGCGCGGCCAAGTCGAAAAAAGCTGCCAGTGAAGCAGCAGGAGAAACCGTGTGAATATCCGTCGTCGTAACCGCCTGTATGTGGTGGTCGCGATTTTGGTCGGCTTAGGCCTGGCCACATCGCTTGTGATGTATGCGCTGCGTTCCAACATTGACCTGTTTTACACCCCGAGTGAAATTCTGTACGGCAAAGGTGAAGCGCATCAGATGCCGGAAACCGGGCAACGTCTGCGCGTCGGCGGCATGGTGATGCCTGGCAGCGTGAAGCGCGATCCGAAAACCCTGGCTGTTTCTTTCAAGCTGTATGACGCCAACGGCGTGATCAGCGTAAGTTACGAAGGCATCTTGCCGGATCTGTTCCGTGAAGGGCAGGGCGTGGTGGCGCAGGGCGTGCTGGAAAGCGGCAACCTGGTCAATGCCAAAGAAGTGCTGGCAAAACATGACGAAAAATACACCCCGCCAGAAATTGAAGATGCGATGAAGAAAAACCACACAGGACCTGCAGCGACTTATCAGCAGGCAGGTGCTCAATCATGATGCCGGAAATTGGCAGCTTTCTGCTGTGCCTGGCGCTGGGACTCGCGCTGCTATTAAGTATTTATCCGTTGTGGGGCGCAACCCGTCAGGATGCACGTTTGATGGCGATGGCACGTCCGCTGGCGTGGGGCATGTTCGCCTGTATCGTTGCCGCCTTCGTGGTGCTGGTACATGCGTTTATCGTTAACGATTTCAGCGTGGCCTATGTCGCCACCAACTCCAACACCCTACTGCCGGTTTACTACCGCATCGCGGCCACCTGGGGCGCGCATGAAGGTTCACTGCTGCTGTGGGTGCTGTTGCTCAGCACCTGGACGGTAGCCGTCGCGATTTTCAGTCGCGGCATGCCGCAGGATGCACTGGCGCGCGTGTTGTCAGTCATGGGGATGATCAATCTCGGCTTCCTGCTGTTTATTACGCTCACCTCGAATCCGTTTACTCGTACCCTGCCGAACTTCCCGGTTGATGGCAGCGACCTCAATCCGATGCTGCAGGATATCGGGCTGATTTTCCATCCGCCTCTGCTTTACATGGGTTATGTCGGTTTCTCGGTGGCATTTGCGTTTGCTATTGCGTCATTGATGGCAGGGCGTCTCGATACCGCATGGGCGCGCTGGTCACGCCCGTGGACCACCGCAGCCTGGGTTTTCCTGACCATTGGTATCGTGCTCGGTTCTGCGTGGGCCTATTACGAACTGGGCTGGGGCGGCTGGTGGTTCTGGGATCCGGTCGAGAATGCTTCGTTCATGCCATGGCTGGCCGGTACGGCGTTGATGCACTCGCTAGCGGTGACAGAAAAACGGGGTAGCTTCAAATCCTGGACGGTGCTGCTGGCGATCACGGCATTCTCATTAAGCCTGCTGGGCACTTTCCTGGTGCGTTCAGGCGTGCTGGTGTCAGTGCACTCATTTGCTTCCGATCCGGCGCGCGGCATGTTCATTCTCGCCTTCCTGGTGATCGTGATTGGTAGCTCGCTGCTACTTTATGCCATCAAAGGTGGCAAGGTGCGCAGCCGCGTGCAGAGCGAAGCCTGGTCACGCGAATCCTTCCTGTTGGGTAATAATGTTCTGTTAATTGCGGCCATGCTGGTGGTGCTGCTGGGCACGTTGTTGCCGTTAGTCCATAAGCAGCTTGGACTGGGCAGTATTTCTGTCGGCGAACCCTTCTTCAACACCATGTTTACCTGGTTGATGGCACCGTTCGCTCTGATGCTCGGCATTGGGCCGCTGGTGCGCTGGCGTCGCGATGAGCCGCAGAAGTTGTGGAAACGCCTGGGTGTCGGTTTGCTGGTCACACTGATCTTGTCGATCGCGCTGCCGTGGCTGCTTCAGGACCGCATTGAAGCGATGACAGTGATTGGCTTGCTGATGGCGATCTGGGTGATTCTGCTGACGCTGATGGAACTGCACGAGCGCGCTACCCATCGGCACAGCTTCTTCAAGGGCCTGCGTCATTTAACCCGCAGCCATTGGGGCATGGTGCTGGGTCATTTAGGCGTTGCCGTAACGGTGGTGGGTATCGCTTTTAGCACCCAGTACAGCGTTGAGCGCGATGTGCGCATGAAGTCAGGCGATACCGTGGATATCCACAACTATCACTTCATTTTCCGCGACGTACACAATTTGCAGGGACCGAACTACAGCGGCGGTGTCGCCATTATCGATGTGACGCGTGACGGAAAATTTGAAGCGGTACTGCATGCTGAAAAACGGTTCTATACCGCAGCCCGTACCATGATGACCGAAGCGGCAATCAGCGGTGGCTTCACTCGCGATCTCTACGCGGCATTGGGCGAAGAGTTGGATGACGGTTCCTGGGCGGTGCGCATCTATTACAAACCGTTCGTGCGCTGGATTTGGTTCGGCGGCGTGTTTATGGCGGTCGGCGGCCTATTGTGCCTGCTGGACCCGCGTTATCGTTCGCGCAAAAAAGCGCAGCAGGAGGAGCTGGCATGAGCAAGAAAATCCTGTTCATCCCGTTAGTGCTGTTTCTGCTGCTGGCGGCCGCGCTGTTGTGGCAGTTGTCTCGCAACGCTAATGGGGATGATCCCACGCGTCTGGAATCGGCGCTGATTGGTAAGCCGGTACCGGTTTTCAAACTGGAAGCGCTCGATAAGCCGGGCAAAATCTACGATCAGCAAGTTCTGACCGACGGCAAACCGATCCTGCTCAATGTCTGGGCCACCTGGTGCCCGACATGCCGTGCTGAGCATCAGTATCTCAACACGCTGGCCGAGAAGGGCATTCGCGTCGTCGGGCTGAACTACAAAGATGATCGCACCAAAGCGGTCACCTGGCTGAACACGCTGGGCAACCCTTACGCGCTGAGCCTGTATGACGGTGACGGCATGTTAGGTCTGGATCTCGGCGTCTACGGTGCGCCGGAAACCTTCCTGATCGACGGCCACGGTATTATTCGTTATCGCCATGCGGGGGATATGAATGATCGCGTGTGGAACGAAGAAGTGAAACCACTGTGGGATAAATACAGCAAGGGGGCCGGTGCGTGAAACGGCTTCTTTTGTTAATCGCGGGCATTCTGCTCAGCACCAGCCTGTGGGCTGCCATTGATACTTACCAGTTCGATTCGGTACAGCAGGAAGAGCAGTACCGCGATCTCACCGGTTCACTGCGTTGCCCTAAGTGTCAGAACAACAGCATTGCCGACTCCAATGCGATGATTGCCGCGGACATGCGTCTGAAAGTGTATGAGCTGATGAAGCAGGGCCAAAGTCGCCAGCAGATCATCGATTACATGGTGGCGCGCTACGGCAACTTCGTCACCTATGAACCACCGGTTACCCCTTCAACGCTGATTTTGTGGGTGGGGCCGGCGCTGTTTGTGGTGCTGGGCGGCTTGATTATTATTCTGCGCAATCGCCGGGGGAAAACCCGTAGCGATCTCGACGACGATGAACAACAACGCCTTGCGGCGATTCTTAAGCGTGACGGGAAGCCGTAATGACTGGATTCTGGATTACCCTGATTATTTTGCTGGTGGCGGCCTCGGCGCTGTTTCTCAGTGCAGGCTGGCGTCAACGTCAAGCCACTAGCGGCGATCGCGATCGTCTGAATACCGATTTCTACCAGCAGCGCCTGCGCGAATTAGCGCGTGATGAAGAGGAAGGCGTGGTTGCCGAGCGCCCGGAGATGGTGCGTGAACTGCAACAAACGCTGCTCACCGATGTGCCGAACGAGCACGCCGCGCGCATCCATAGCAGTAGCCGTTGGGTGCTATTGCCGGGACTGATTGTATTGTTGCTGGTGTCGGTAGGCTTTTACCTGAAGACAGGTGGACTGGCGCAACTGGCCGGTTGGGTTAGCGTGCAGCAGGAATACCCCCAGTTGCGCGCCCGTGTGATGGATCCCAAAGCGGCGCCCTTAACCATGGAAGAGTTGGCTCGCCTACAATTAGGGTTGCGCACCGCTTTGCAAGACGATCCGCAAAACCTCAATGACTGGACGATGCTGGGCCGCCTGGGCATGGTGCTGAATAACGCGACGAATGCCAGCCAGGCCTTCCAGCGCGCATTGCAACTGGCACCTGATAATCTGGAACTGCAGCAGGATTATGCCGAAGTCCTGACGCGCTCCAGCGATCCGCAGGACAACCGCCAGGCCAATGTAATGCTGAAAGATCTGCTAAAACGCGACCATAGCAACGTGCGCACCCTAAGCTTGTTGGCATTTAATGCTTTTGAGCAGCAGCAATATGATCAAGCGATTGGTGCCTGGCAGGTGATGCTGAAGCTTCTGCCAGCGGGTGACAAGCGCATTACCATGATAGAGCGCAGCATTGAACAAGCGAAAACTGATGCGGGACAGCAAAATAGTCACCTGGCATTGACGGTGAGTTTAACTCCGCAGGCAGAAAAAATGTTACCGCAAGGCGGAGTGTTGTATATTTCTGTGTCTGACGGTGTTTCACCGGTGCCTGTGGCTGTGAAGCGTTTACCGCTGAGCCATTTCCCGTTATCGCTCACGCTGGATGACAGCAACGCCATGATGCCCGATCGCCTGCTTTCGGCGCAGCATCAGGTGCAGGTCAGGGTGCGTATTTCGCGCGATGGTAGCGCCAATCCTCAGTCGGGAGACTGGTTTGGCTTAAGCGCGATCACCCCCTGGGATGGTCATCAGCAACTGGCTGTGGAGATTAATCAACAGCAGCCCTGAAGCGATACATTATTCAACCGCACAGGGAGATAAGAATGAATAACCGCCTGACCGGTCTGGCGCTGGCCAGCTTGCTGCTGGTGGGATGTGCCAGTTCCAAACCGGCCGATCCAACGCAGCCTGCCCAGCGTAGCGATCCGCTCGAAGGCTTTAACCGCACCATGTTTAACTTCAACATGAACGTGCTGGATCCTTATGTGGTGCGCCCGGTTGCGGTTGCCTGGCGTGACTATGTGCCGGTGCCTGCGCGCAGTGGTATGAGCAATTTCCTCGGCAACCTGGATGAACCTGCCAGCATGCTGAACTCGATTCTGGTGGGTGAACCGCGCCAGGCAGGAATCCACTTCACGCGTTTCTTCCTCAATACCGTATTGGGCTTGGGCGGATTTATCGATGTGGCGGGCAAAGCGAATCCTGAACTGGCGCGAGAAGTCCCGCACCACTTCGGTAGCACGCTGGGTCGTTACGGTGTGGGCTACGGTCCTTATGTGGTTCTTCCGGTTTATGGCAGCTTCACGGTGCGTCAGGATGGCGGCGACTATGTCGATACGCTTTATCCGGTACTGAGTTGGCTGACCTGGCCGATGTCGATTGGTAAATGGACACTGGAAGGTGTGGAAACACGTGCACAGCTGTTGGATTCCGACGCCATCCTGAAACAGCAGCAGGATCCCTATGCGTTTATCCGCAACGCCTATTTCCAGCGTAATGATTTCCTCGCCAACGGCGGGAAGTTAAAACCGGAAGAGAATCCGAACGCCAGTGCGATTCAAGACGATTTAAAAGATATCGATTCACAGTAACAAAAATGGCGACCTTAACAGTCGCCATTTTTTATGGTTTCAGCATCAGAACTTGTAGTTAAAGTTCGCACCGTACAGCCAGGCTTTACCTTCGGAGTTAAAGGTGTAAGGGCCTTCTTTCACGGTGACTTTCTGGCCGTGCATGTAAGAGATACCAAGGTCGACTGACGCATTTTCGTTGAAGGCGTAAGAAGCACCGGCACTCAACCACAGACGGTCCTGATCCGGAATTGAGATTGAGCGTTTATCGGCAGGAACCGGGCTGTCATCAAACGCGATACCAGTACGGAACGTCCAGTTATCGTCGTAGAAGTAAGTGGTACCCAGCGCGATGCGATACGCATCCTTGAAGCCTTCATCTTTATAGAACAGCGTCTGACCGTTGCTGCCCGTGGCCTTCAGCTCCTGGAACTGGCTCCAGCTGGTGTAGGTCAGGCTATAGTGTACGGCCCACTGTGGTGCCACTTTATGCCAGCCCGACACTTCCCACATCTCTGGCAAGTTCAGCGTGAGTGAACCCGGAATGGTTTGGCCGCTGGTGCCGTATGGCAGTCCTAAGGCAATCGCCTGCGGTGTACCGTTGTAAGCGGTTGGGATGCTGCTCTTATAATCGCCGTCAAAGTCGATTTTGACTTCTGAACGATAGGTGAAGCCGAAGCGGTTGTTCTTATCCACTTCATACAGGATGCCAGCGTTCCAGCCGTAACCCCATTCATCACCTTTCAGGTGGGCAACCTGAGTATCCGCTGGCATGCCGACGCGAGCGCCGGCTTCACCCGCATAACGTTCGATTTTTGCTTTAGCGTAAACCGCATCAAAGCCAACACCAAAGCTGAAGTGCTCATTCAAACGATAAGCGGTGCTAAGGTTAAAGTTACCGGTCATCAGGTCGGTTTTACCACCGTAACCGCCCGCGGTGTAACCGTCATTGAACTCTGTCGCCAGACCATAGTTAGAGGTGACGGATGCGCCTACCCACCACTGATCGTTAATCGGGTGAACGTAATGGAGGTTAGGGATCCACTGATTCGGTGCGATGTTTTTCGCATTCAGGCTGTTGCCGGTTGGGCTCTGGCCGCTGATATCCACTTCTGGATCAATATAAACGGTACCGATGGAGAAAGAAGGGCGATCCATCAATGCCATGGTCGCCGGGTTACGACTGGCAGAGGCGGCGGTATCGCCCATCGCACCTTCACCCGAATAAGCACGACCTAAACCAATTGCTGAGAATTCATTAAGTTGAAAGCCTGCGGCGTAAACTTGGGAAGAGATAAGCGCCACTGCAGCTGCCACAGCTGACTTTGCAAACAGGTTCTTATGGTTCATGACCACAACCTCATCTAGATTTATTATTAAACGTTGTTACGTCGCGTAACAAAGGACGGCGGATTGTAGGGACTGATGACAAAGGCACATATCAGACCAGTGCGTCGAGTATAGGTCTGACCTGTGTATTTGTTGCAATAATGTTTTTTAAATATTTCCGATTTGATCGATAAAATCAGATCTGCTTAACAAAATCATGTCGATGCCCATCTAGCATAGCGGTCAAATTTGTTCTGGATCAATTTTTAGTGTGATATTCGTCACTTAGCCGCTGAGAGATAGAAGCCAGGCCGCGCGGGGCGTACACTTTGTGTCAGAAAATGATCCGATTGTGTCGATTTATCGTCAGGAGAAAACAATGACTGATGCCATTAAAAAATGCAGTGCCACGGAAACGGCGGCGTGCTGCTGCGTAGATGTAGGCACCGTAATGGACAATACCGATTGCACGGCGAGCTGGTCTGGCGCTTTTGCCGATCGTCATGCGGCTGAAGCGATGCTGAAGCACCTGACGGACAAAGCGCGTCAGGTTGAATCCGAGCCTTGCGAGATTCACGCAGAATTCGTTGAAGAAGCGCCAGGGCTACGCCTGAATGTTGATTTCACTTTTGCCTGCCAGGCCGAAACCTTGATTTTTCAACTCGGCTTACGCTAATCCTGTCGCTGCCGGAAGTCCTTCCGGCAGCGTTTTCTCTTTTTCGTGTCTTCCCTCGCACTTTTTTTCTTCTGTTATTGGCGACTTAGCAACACCTGGTTAACACTGATGATCAGGTCAGACCTGTTTGGCAATGATGCTACGGTCGTAAATTACAGGTGAGTGCAATGAGCAAAGCGCAGCCGCTGCTGACGCGTCAGGGCGAACGAATCGCCATAACCCATGGATTACGCACGCCTTTCGCCCGTCAGGCGAGTGATTTTCATGGCATTCCCGCGCTGGAGTTGGGGCGCATGGTGGTGTCAGAGTTGATGGCGCGCAGCGAATTGCCGGTCGACGTTATCGATCAACTGGTATTTGGCCAGGTGGTGCAAATGCCGGAAGCGCCCAATATTGCGCGCGAAATCGTGCTGAGCAGCGGATTGAGCGTGCACACTGATGCATACAGCGTCAGTCGTGCCTGTGCCACCAGTTTTCAGGCGGTGGCGAATGTGGCGGAAAGCCTGATGGCGGGTACCATTGATGCGGGTATTGCCGGTGGTGCAGACTCCTCATCGGTACTGCCTATTGGCGTCAGCAAGACGCTGGCGCGCGCGTTGGTCGATCTCAACAAAGCACGAACCTTCAGCAAAAAGCTGCAAATCTTACGCCGTCTACGCCCACGCGATCTGTTGCCTGTGCCGCCTGCGGTTGCAGAGTATTCCACCGGCTTACGCATGGGTGATACCGCCGAACAAATGGCGAAAACCCACGGCATCACACGTGAACAACAAGATGCTCTGGCGCTGCGCTCACATCAGCACGCAGCTCGTGCCTGGCAATCAGGCGTGCTGGCGCAGGAAGTGATGGCGGCCTTTGTGCCGCCATGGAAAGCACCGATTGAGCAGGACAACAACATTCGCTTTAACGCCAGCGCTAGCGACTACGCAAAATTGCGACCGGCCTTTGATCGTCGCCACGGTTCCGTCACGGCAGCCAACAGCACACCGCTGACCGATGGCGCGGCCGCGGTGATTTTGATGCGTGAAGGCCGTGCACGAGAACTGGGAATTACGCCGCTTGGCTATCTGCGCAGCTATGCGTTTACTGCGATTGATGTCTGGCAGGATATGTTGCTGGGTCCCGCTTATGCCTCACCGCTGGCGCTGGATCGCGCTGGCATTACCCTCAACGACCTGACGCTGATCGATATGCATGAAGCCTTTGCGGCACAGACGCTGGCCAATCTGAAAATGTTCCGTGATGAGCGTTTTGCGCGAGAGGTACTGAATCGCCCGCATGCCTTGGGTGAAGTGAATGAAGAACGTTTCAATGTGTTGGGCGGCTCCATTGCTTACGGCCATCCGTTTGCTGCCACTGGCGCACGTATGATCACCCAAACGTTGCATGAACTGCGGCGGCGCGGCGGCGGATTAGGACTAGTGACCGCCTGTGCAGCGGGCGGATTAGGCAGCGCAATGGTTCTGGAGGCCGAATAATGAGCGCATCTGCATTCCATTTACACATGCGCCTCGATCATGTCGGCATCATTACCATCGACGTGCCGGGCGAAAAGATGAACACGCTGAAAGCGGAGTTTGTCCCACAAATAAAAGCGGTGCTGGCTGAAGCGCGCAGCAATCCGAAGCTGGCGGGATTAGTGCTGATTTCGGGTAAAAGCGATAACTTTGTCGCCGGTGCGGACATCAGCATGATCGCCGATTGCCAGACGGCAGAAGAAGCGGAAGCTTTAGCCCGCCAGGGGCAAGAGGTAATGGCGGAGATTGCGGCGCTGCCTTTCCCGGTGGTCGCGGCAATTCACGGTGCCTGTCTCGGCGGCGGGCTGGAGTTGGCGCTGGCCTGCAGCGCACGTATCTGCACGCTGGATGATAAAACCCGCCTGGGCCTGCCGGAAGTGCAGTTGGGCCTGTTACCTGGCTCAGGCGGGACGCAGCGCCTGCCAAAACTGATTGGGGTGCCGCAAGCGCTACCGCTGATTCTGAGTGGTAAGCAGCTGCGTGCTAAACAGGCACTGAAACTGGGTATCGTTGACGATGCAGTGCCTCAATCCATCTTGCTGGAAACGGCGATTGCGCGTGTGCATAAAGGAAAGGTTGTTCGCCGTGAGTTGTCACGTCGCGATCGTCTGATGCAGGCGCCACTGGCGCGCTCGCTGTTATTCGCGATGGCAAAACGTCAAACCGACCGCAAAACGCAGGGGAATTACCCGGCGGCGGATCGCATTCTGCAAGTGGTGCGCACGGGGTTGGAGCAGGGCAGCCACGCCGGACACGCGGCGGAGGCGCGCGCCTTCGGCCAGCTGGCGATGACCCCTGAATCTGCGGCACTGCGCAGTCTGTTTTTTGCCTCGACCGCGATCAAGAAAGAAGCGGTGGCCAAGGCTGAACCGCGCGCATTAAAACACATCGGCGTGCTTGGTGGCGGATTGATGGGCGGGGGCATTGCCAGCGTAACGGCGCTGAAAGCCGGTTTTCCGGTGCGAATTAAAGACGTCAATCTCAATGGTGTGAACCATGCATTGCAATACAGCTGGGACCTGCTGAGTCAAAAAGTGAAGCGGCGCCAGCTGAAACCCGCTGAGCGTCAACAACAGATGGCGCGCATCAGCGGCGGTATCGATTATCAGGGGTTCAGCCAGCGCGATCTGGTGATTGAAGCGGTATTTGAGGATTTGACGTTGAAGCAGCAGATGGTAGCGGATATCGAAAGTCATTGTCAGCCACACACCATCTTTGCTTCCAACACCTCTTCGTTGCCGATTGGCGATATTGCCGCCAACGCGCAGCGCCCCGAGAATGTGATTGGTCTGCACTACTTCAGTCCGGTGGACAAAATGCCGCTGGTGGAGGTGATTCCGCATGCGGGCACCTCGGCTGAAACGCTGGCGACCACGGTGCAGTTGGCGCGTCAGCAAGGCAAAACAGCGGTGGTGGTGGCCGATAAACCCGGTTTTTACGTCAACCGCATTCTCGCGCCCTATATAAATGAAGCCATGCGCTGCTTGCTGGAAGGGGAGCCGGTGGACCATATCGATCGCGCGTTAGTGAAGTTCGGTTTTCCTGTCGGGCCATTACAGTTGCTGGATGAAGTGGGCATTGATGTCGGCAGCAAAATCAGTCCGATTTTGCTGCAGGCTTATGGCGAGCGTTTCAGCGCACCCGAGGCGGTCAATGCCATCCTGGCCGATGGCCGCAAAGGGCGTAAAAACCAGAAAGGATTTTACCTTTACAACGCGGCTCGCTGGCCGGGAAAACGCAAAGTGGATGCCTCTATCTATGGCCTGATTAACGTCAGGCCGCAGGCAAAGCAGAACGAAGAACAGATTGCGCAACGCTGCGTGATGATGATGCTGAATGAGGCCGCACGCTGTCTGGACGAGTCCGTGGTGCGCAATGCTCGGGATGGTGATATCGCGGCGGTATTTGGCATCGGATTCCCGCCTTTTCTCGGCGGGCCGTTCCGCTATATGGATCAACGCGGCGTCAGCCAAATCGTCAATACATTACGTGCATTAATGCAGCAACATGGCGATCGTTTCGCGCCCTGTGACGCTTTAATGGCAATGTCAGAAGCGCAAACGAATTTTTACACTTCTGCACAAATATGAATAGGCGCACAGATTCAGCGGGTTAGTTATGGTGCCATGAAGAAGGTGGTGCGGCACCATTCTGAGATGTGCTTATTTAATAAACAACCGGTTGACTATACTGAAGCCATTGGGGTAAAACACAGCGTTCATTCGCAGAATGAAGCGTCTGGTGCTGTGGTACCCGACGATATCGACAAACAACAGCGGTGCTTTATGCAAGTTTTTATCATGCGTCATGGCGATGCAGCTCTGGAAGCAGCGAGTGATTCAGTACGCCCACTCACAATCTGTGGCTGTGACGAATCGCGCCAGATGGCGAGCTGGCTAAACGGCCAGGCGCTGGATATCGAAAGGGTGTTAGTGAGCCCTTATCTCCGTGCAGAGCAGACGCTCGCCACGGTTCGTGAGGCACTGAAGCTGCCAGAAGGGCAGGACGTGCTACCAGAACTGACGCCAGGTGGCGATCCGGGCATGGTGGCCTGTTATCTGCAGGCGCTGGCGCAGCAGGGTGTGAAATCAGCCTTAGTCATTTCGCATCTGCCGCTGGTGGGCTATCTGGTGTCAGAGCTTTGCCCGCAGGAAGCGCCACCGATGTTTGCTACGTCGGCAATTGCTTATGTGAACTTTGATGCAGACGCCTGTGAAGGCAAACTGGAGTGGCAGGTCAGCCCGTCAAAACTGGCCAAAGCGATGTAATGTCGCCAAAAGTCATATCTCTATGGGCCGCCTTCTGCGGCCCTTTCCTTTTTAAGGATTAAGGCAGCTCCGGTGGTTGCCACTCTTCGACTTCAATCAGCACCAGCAGCGCGGCATCGCCGCCAAATAACTTCGGTGCCTGGTGAAATGCCATCACATGCGGATGTTGCGCCAACCACAGCGGTGTTTGCTGCTTGAGGATGTGCTTGCCGTGTCCGGTCATTACGCTGGCACAGAACAGATGTTCACGGCGGCAGGCGGCAATGAGCGCCCCCAGCTCTTGTTTGGCCTGCTGCTGTCTTAAACCATGAAGATCGAGAAAAATTTCCGGCGTGTAATCGCCGCGTCGCAATTTCTTCAGCTCGTAATGACTGACATCCGCGCGCACATAACGCATCGGCCCCTCGCTGGAGAGCAAAGGCTGAAACTCATCTGAGAAGTAGTGAGTGTTATCGGCTTGCTCGGAAAGCAGTCTTTTCAGCGGGACTTCGCGGGTTTTCACTACCGGTTTGTGCACGATAGTGTCTTGTTTCAGCTTACGCGTTCCGCTCATCAACTCACGAAACAGCGCCTGATCGTCCTGGTTTAGGGGCGTCTTCTTACTCATGGCTCAAAATAGGGTTAGAGGGCTGGTTAACAGCCGGTGGCATACCTTAACGCTTAGCGTTAACAAATGTCAGCTTTTTCGCCTCGCTGCGCTGAATTCTGCCCGGCTTCGTGGCACACTATCGGCCGATTGATTTTAAGGCCTGCGGAGGGCTACGTGGACAAGATTTTCGTCGATGAGGCAGTGAGTGAACTGCACACCATTCAGGATATGCTGCGCTGGGCTGTCAGCCGTTTTTCGGCGGCAGGCATTTGGTACGGCCACGGCACGGATAATCCCTGGGACGAAGCAGTCCAACTGGTTCTGCCCACGCTCTGGCTGCCGCTGGATATCCCTGAAGATATGCGCAATGCGCGCCTGACGGCCAGCGAGCGTCACCGCATTGTTGAACGTGTGATTCGCCGCGTTAACGAGCGCATTCCGGTGGCCTATCTCACCAATAAAGCCTGGTTCTGTGGTCACGAGTTCTATGTCGATGAGCGCGTATTAGTGCCGCGTTCACCGATTGGTGAGCTGATTGAGAACCGCTTTGCCGGTCTGGTTGGTGAACAACCGCACCACATTCTCGATATGTGTACCGGCAGTGGCTGCATCGCGATCGCCTGTGCTTATGCCTTCCCGGAAGCGGAAGTCGATGCGGTGGATATCTCCACGGATGCGCTGGCGGTGGCGGAGCAAAACATTGAAGAACACGGGTTGATCCACCATGTCACGCCTATTCGTGCCGACCTGTTCCGCGGCCTGCCGCAGGTGAAATACGATCTGATCGTCACCAATCCACCGTACGTGGATGCGGAAGATATGGACGATCTGCCGAATGAATATCGCCACGAACCGGAACTGGGCCTGGCAGCAGGCAGTGATGGTCTGAAACTGGTGCGCCGTATTCTTGCCTGTGCCCCGGATTATCTAAGTGAGCAGGGCGTGCTGATTTGTGAAGTGGGCAACAGCATGGTGCATATGATGGATCAGTACCCGGATGTGCCGTTTACCTGGCTGGAGTTCAATAACGGCGGTGACGGTGTGTTTATGCTGACGCGCGAGCAGATCGTCGCGGCACAGCATCACTTCTCCTTCTACAAAGACTAAAAATGGGGCGAGACATCGCCCGCAACATCGCAACAAGGAACCACAATGGCCGGTAACAGCATTGGACAAGTTTTTCGCGTAACCACCTTTGGCGAGTCGCATGGTATTGCGCTGGGCTGCATCGTTGATGGCGTGCCGCCAGGCATTCCTCTTACGGAAGCGGATATTCAGCACGATCTCGATCGCCGCCGTCCGGGCACATCGCGCTACACCACCCAGCGCCGCGAACCGGATCAGGTGAAAATTTTGTCCGGCGTGTTTGAGGGCGTCACCACCGGCACCTCTATCGGCCTGCTGATTGAAAATACTGATCAGCGTTCACAGGATTACGGCGCAATCAAAGATCTGTTCCGCCCCGGCCATGCGGATTACACCTACGAGCAAAAATATGGCCTGCGCGACTATCGCGGCGGTGGCCGTTCCTCTGCGCGTGAAACCGCGATGCGCGTGGCGGCGGGTGCGATTGCCAAAAAGTATCTGCAAATGAAGCACGGCATTCAGGTACGTGGTTATCTGGCACAGATTGGTGATGTAGCCTGCGAGCTGAAAGACTGGAGCATCGTTGAAGACAACCCGTTCTTCTGCCCGGATGCTTCGAAGCTGGAAGCGCTGGATGAACTGATGCGTGGCCTGAAGAAAGAGGGTGACTCGATCGGCGCTAAAGTCACGGTGATGGCAGAGAACGTGCCACCGGGACTGGGCGAGCCGGTATTTGATCGTCTGGATGCCGATTTGGCGCATGCGCTGATGAGCATTAACGCAGTGAAAGGCGTGGAAATTGGAGACGGTTTCGCGGTGATTAACCAGCGCGGTAGCCAGCATCGCGATGAGATTCGTGCCGACGGTTTCCAGAGCAACCACGCGGGTGGCATTTTGGGTGGCATCAGCAGCGGCCAGACCATCAG
The DNA here is from genome assembly GCF_009830025.1 of Pantoea sp. Taur. Taxonomy (NCBI): domain Bacteria; kingdom Pseudomonadati; phylum Pseudomonadota; class Gammaproteobacteria; order Enterobacterales; family Erwiniaceae; genus Pantoea; species Pantoea sp. Taur. Next base: position 66,438 of record NZ_SZZZ01000019.1, on the reverse strand, counting down.
TGCGAACCTGGCGATGAAACCCACCTCCAGCATCACCGTGCCGGGTAAAACCATCACCCGTGAAGGCGAAGAAGTGGAGATGATCACCAAAGGTCGCCACGATCCTTGCGTCGGTATCCGTGCGGTACCGATTGCCGAAGCGATGATGGCGATTGTGTTGATGGACCACCTGCTGCGCCAGCGTGCGCAAAACGGTGACGTCAACAGCAGCGTACCGCGCTGGTAAGCCAATGATGCGCCGCCTGCTCACCACCGTTGCCGCGCTGTTGTGCAGTGCGACCGCCTTTGCCGCCACTCCCTGGCAGCAAATCCATCAGCCCATTGCTGGCAGCCCACAGTCGATTGGCGGGTTCGCCAACGGCTGTATTGTCGGTGCACAGCAACTGCCACTCAATTCACCCAATTATCAGGTCATGCGTCAGGATCAGCGGCGTTATTTCGGCCATCCCGATCTGATTGCCTTTATTCAGCGTCTCAGTACCCAGGTGCATCAACTGCAGCTGGGGCAGGTGTTGATTGGTGATATGGGCATGGCGGCCGGCGGGCGCTTCAGCAGTGGGCATGCCAGCCATCAAACCGGGTTGGATGTCGATATCTGGTTGCAGCTGCCGCAAAACCGCTGGACGGCGCAGCAGCTGCTGAAGCCACAGCCACTGGATTTGGTGGCACCGGATGATAAGCAAGTGATTGCGCGTCATTGGCAGCCGCAGATCGACAGCCTGATCAAGCTGGCGGCGAAAGATAATGAAGTGACACGTATCTTCGTCAATCCGGCGATTAAAAAGCAGCTTTGTGCGGATGCCGGAAGCGATCGTGCCTGGCTGAATAAAGTGCGCCCGTGGTTTGCCCATCGTGCGCATATGCACGTGCGTTTGCGCTGTCCAGCTGGCAGTCTGGAGTGCGAAGATCAGGCGGCACCGCCGCCAGGTGATGGTTGTGGTGCAGAGTTAGACAGTTGGTTCCTGCCAAAAAAACCGGGTAGCACGCCGCCTGTGAAGAAAACGCCGCCGCCGTTGCCGCCATCCTGTCAGGCACTATTAGATCGTCATTTACTCTAGCCTTGACGCTTCCTGTTGCAGCAGCATTGGCAACGTTCTCTCTCCCTGGCACGGATGTTTGTGAGACCGGGAGAGAGCACGGATGCCCAGCCTGCAATAAGAATGGTCGGGTTAACTTTACGAGAAAAAAATGGACCTCTTTGTTGTTAGCCCACTGCTGCTGGGCGTGTTGTTTCTGGTTGCGGTGCTGGCAGCGTTTATCGACTCTATAGCTGGCGGCGGTGGCTTACTCACCGTGCCTTCATTACTCGCTGCAGGGCTCTCTCCCGCGCAGGCGTTAGCCACCAATAAATTACAGTCGGTCGGCGGATCTTTCTCTGCCAGCCTCTATTTTGTGCGTCGCGGCGCGGTGAAACTGCGTGAACAGCGACTGAACATTGCCATGACCTTTATCGGCGCAGTGTGTGGCACGGTGCTGATTCAGCATATTCAGGCGGAGGTGCTGCGACAAATTCTGCCGCTCCTGCTGATCAGCATCGGTTTATGGTTCCTGTTAATGCCGCGCCTGGGTGAGTCGGACCGTGAGCATCGCCTGCAGGGGATCGCTTTTGCGCTGGTCGGCGGTGGTTGCGTCGGTTTTTACGACGGCTTTTTTGGTCCGGGTGCCGGTTCATTCTATGCATTGGCGTTTGTGACGCTATGTGGCTTCAATCTTGCCAAGGCCACCGCCCACGCCAAAGTCCTAAATTTCACCTCCAATTTCGGTAGCCTGCTGTTCTTTATGTTTGGCGGAAAGGTAGTGTGGGGCACGGGCGTGATCATGTTGATTGGCGCATTCGTGGGCGCGCGTATCGGCGCCAGACTGGTGCTGAGCAGGGGTCAGAAGCTGATCCGCCCGATGGTGGTGACCGTTTCCGCCGTGATGAGCGCCAAATTATTGTGGGATAGCCATGGCAGTGCGTTGCTGGCGTGGATAGCCACGCTGTAAAGCAGTACTCGTCAAGAACGGCTGCCAATGCGACAATGGCGCTAATTTTTTTAAAGATTAAAATATTATGAGTACAGAACATCATTACCAGCAGCTGGTGGATATTTTTGATGGCTGCTTTGTTGAAGACTTTCAGACCCGTCTAATTAAAGGCGATGACGAACCTATTTATCTTCCAGCGGATGAGGAATCGCCGTGGAACCGCGTGGTGTTTGCTCACGGTTTCTACGCCAGCGCGCTGCACGAAATTTCTCACTGGTGTATTGCCGGTGAAGCGCGTCGCAAGCTGGTGGATTTTGGTTATTGGTACTGCCCGGATGGGCGGGATGCGCAAACGCAAAGTCAGTTCGAGTCAGTGGAAGTCAAGCCACAGGCGCTGGAGTGGCTGTTCTGTGTCGCGGCGGGCTTTCCCTTCAATGTCAGCTGTGACAACCTCGAAGGCGATTGTGAACCCGATCGCATCGCGTTCCAGCGCAAGGTCCATGCTCAGGTGATGACTTATTTTGAGCAGGGTATCCCGGCACGTCCGGCACGTTTTATCGATGCGTTAGCCAGCTATTACGGTACGCCAGCGCTGACGGCGGCACACTTCCCGTGGCCGGAAGATCTGTGATTCGCAAACATATTATTAATGACCCAAAGTCACCCGCGTTGCAGCATAACGGCGAATGAACGACCCCCGGGAACGCGAACCAGCGTGTAACGGGGCAAGAGCGTGAAGCCAGCGCAGTAGCGGCGCGGCGTATCAAGGGCAATAAGGAACAAGACGATGATCGTAGAATTCGAATCCCGCATCCTGGCATTGATTGACGATATGGTTGATCACGCCAGTGACGACGAGCTATTTGCCGGTGGCTATCTGCGTGGTCATCTGACCCTGGCGGTGGCTGAGATTGAAATCAGCGGTGAGCACACACCCGAAGCGCTGCAAATCCATGTGACCAACAGCCTGCAAAATGCGATTGCCGCGGGTGAACTGTCACCGCGCGATCAGGCGCTGGTGATTGGCATGTGGGATAATTTGTTCCAGCAGGCACGTCAGACCGCCTGATAAGTCGGGGCGGCCGCTCGCCCCGCCATCCTAGCGTCCCGCTTTCTTACCTTTCAGCAGTTTTCTTACCCAGTAACGATTCGGATTCAATGCCGCCAGCGTGGTGATATCCAGCGGTTGCGGCTCACCACTCATCTGTGCCGCCAGTACTTCCGCCGCCAGCGGCGCGCTGCACAAGCCGCGTGAACCCAGCGCACCCAGCACAAATAAACCGGCATGAACCGGTGCATCGGCAAGGGTTTCACCCCGTGCTCGTTGCCCCGGCAAATCAGCATATTGCACCAGCGTTGCGGCGTAATCAGGCGCGCTGCCACTCATCGGTAAGTGATCGCGCGTTGCGCAGCGCACGCCAACACGCGCCTCGTTATCACTGATATCCACCTGCTGTGGCCACTCTGCATCCGGCAGACAGTTCACCAGGCGCTGGCGGTTTTCCTGCTGATCGTCAGCACGGAAATCGGTTGTGGTATCGCCACGATGGTAGCTGGCCCCGATGCAGTGGGTGCTGAAATTCGGGCTGACTGGCGTGAGATAGCCGTCATAGCAGAGTACGGTATTTAACGCGCCCAGCTCAGGATTGGTCGGCACATGACTGACCTGACCCGCCACCGCGTAAACGGGCAAGTCTTTGCTTTGCTCAATTTCCAGCAGCGCATGGCCATTGGCGAGCACCACCTGCTGATGATTTACCGAGGGTTGCTCGCTGAAGTTCAGGGTCCAGCCCTCAGTCGTGGTTTCCAGCGTGGTGACGCGATGCAGCCAGTGCAGGCGTAAACCCAGCGTTTGCGCATGCTCCAATAGGTTGCTGGTCAGTTGCGACGGAGAGAGCCAGCCGCCCTGAGGATAGAAAATGCCACCACTACCGGTTTCGACGCCCGCTAATTGCTGCGCGTCCTCCTGACTTACGCCGTACGCCACATCATGCGGCAATCCCATCTCCAGCATTTGGGCGATCTTATCGGCACTTTTACTGTCCCAGCCGAGTTGCAATACACCGCTCCAGTGATGCTCGAACATCGCCGGTAGCTGGTCATACAAACGGCGGGCAAAGGTGAACGCCGCAGGGAAGAACGTGGCGAGAGCGGGATCGTGCTGATTGAGCAGCGGATAAAGTGCGCCCTGACGGTTGCCGGAAGCACCGAGCGCAGGTGCTGCATCCGCGCAATAAAGCGTCACCTTCCAGCCCCGGCGCAACAGCGCCAGCGCCAGTACGGCACTCGCCACGCCACCGCCAACCAGCGCCACTTCCTGAGTGCGAGCTCCAGGGCGGGCATACCACGGTTGGCTGTGGGGCAGGTCAGCAACCTGCTCCATTACGCCCGTTAGCATTTCGCGTTTGTGACCAAAGCCTTTGCGCTTAGCCACGGTAAAACCCGCTTCCTGTAATCCCCGGCGGACAAAACCTGCCGAGGTGAAGGTCGCCAGCGTCCCACCCGGCCGGGCCAGACGGGCCATGGCGGCGAACAGTTCCGGCGTCCACATCTCCGGATTTTTAGATGGCGCAAAACCATCTAAAAACCATGCATCCACCTGAGCATTGAGACTGTCATCAAAGGTATTAATTAGCGCGTTAATATCACCGAGCCAGAGATCGAGCGTGACTTTACCGTTGTTGAACAGTAAACGCTGGCAACCCGGCAGCGCCTGTGGCCACTGTTGCTGTAACTGTTCTGCCCAGTGCGCCAGCTCAGGCCAGTGTGCGTGCGCTGCGACCAGATCGGTTTGCGTCAGTGGGAATTTTTCGCAGCTAATGAAGTGCAGTCGCTTAAGTGTCGCGTCGGGATGTTCGCTACAGAAGCGATCGAACGCTTGCCACAAGGTAAGAAAGTTCAGACCCGTCCCAAAACCGCTTTCCGCGACAATAAAAATATCGCGTGAATGTTGAGCGAAACGGACAGGAATTTGGTTGCCGTTGAGGAAAACATAGCGCGTCTCCTCCAACCCGTTGTCGTTGGAGAAATAGACGTCATCGAATGCTCGGGAAACAGGTGTACCCTGATCATTCCAGTTTAATTGCGCGTGTTCAACCGGGGCTAATTTCACGGGAAAGGCTCGTTTTTCAGGCAGTGGCGCGATTTTAACGACTGCCGTCACATGACGCAAATTTACAAAAGGAAATGGCTGATCGGACTTGTTCGGCTTACAACTGTAAGCTAGAGTGCACGTCAATCCAAAAGAAGTGGAATGAGGACTATTGAATGAAACGTGCAGTGATTACTGGCCTGGGTATCGTTTCCAGCATTGGTAATAACCAGCAAGAAGTGCTGGCTTCTCTGCGTGAAGGCCGTTCGGGTATCACCTTCTCTGAAGAGATGAGAGATATCGGTATGCGCAGCCACGTATGGGGCAACGTCAAACTGGATACCAACGGGCTCATCGATCGCAAAATCGTGCGTTTCATGAGTGATGCTTCAATCTACGCTTACCTGTCTATGGCAGAAGCGATTCAGGATTCCGGCCTGACTGACGAGCAGTATCAGAACAACCCACGCGTGGGTCTGATTGCCGGTTCAGGCGGCGGTTCTCCGCGTTATCAGGTGTTCGGTGCTGACGCAATGCGTGGCCCGCGCGGCTTGAAAGCGGTTGGTCCTTATGTGGTGACCAAAGCCATGGGTTCTGGTGTGTCAGCGTGTCTGGCAACGCCGTTCAAAATTCACGGTGTGAACTACTCAATCAGCTCTGCATGTGCCACTTCCGCACACTGCATCGGTAACGCGGTTGAGCAGATTCAGTTGGGCAAACAGGACATCGTGTTTGCTGGCGGCGGCGAAGAGCTGAGCTGGGAAATGGCCTGTGAGTTCGATGCGATGGGCGCACTGTCCACCAAATACAACGAAACGCCAGAAAAAGCCTCTCGTACTTACGATGCGAACCGTGATGGTTTCGTGATCGCTGGCGGCGGCGGCATGGTGGTGGTTGAAGAGCTGGAACATGCTCTGGCACGTGGCGCACACATTTACGCAGAAATCGTTGGCTACGGCGCGACCTCTGACGGTGCTGATATGGTGGCACCATCAGGCGAAGGCGCAGTGCGTTGCATGAAGATGGCCATGCAGGGCGTTGATACCCCAATCGATTACCTCAACACCCACGGTACTTCTACACCTGTCGGTGATGTGAAAGAGCTGGGTGCGATTCGCGAAGTGTTTGGTGACAACTCACCGTACATTTCTGCTACCAAAGCCATGACCGGTCACTCACTGGGTGCAGCGGGCGTGCAGGAAGCGATCTACACCTTGCTGATGCTGGAGCATAGCTTCATCGCACCAAGCATCAACATCGAAGAGATTGATGAAGCCGGTAAAGGCCTGAACATCGTGACGCAGCCGACTGAAAAAGCGCTGACCACCGTGATGTCCAACAGCTTCGGTTTCGGCGGCACCAACGCCACCTTGACCATGCGTAAGCTGCCAGCTTAATAGCGTGATCACCGTTTTCCAGGGGCCGGTTTATCCGGCCCCTGTTGTTTTTGACAATTCCCCCGCCGCTTGCCTACACTCTTCACATCTTGCCTGAAACAAAATAATCGTTTGTGCACAGTATGAACCAAACAACCCGTTTTCGCCTGAATACAGGGTGCGAACGTATGTTGGTTTTGCCTGTCGTGCACGCTCTGAACAAGGAGTTCATACCATCATGACCACGGCTGCTGATACGCAGACGCAATCTGTGCTGCCTTTGGGTTGCATATCCTTTGCGGTGTTTCTCACTTACTTAACCGCAGGGCTGGCGCTCCCGGTCATCCCACTGTACGTGCACCAGGAATTGGGCATGAGCAACCTGATGGTGGGTGTGGCGGTAGGGATTCAGTTCTTCGCCACGCTGCTGACGCGCAGCTTCGCCGGACGCCGAGCCGATCAGCACGGTGCCAAGCTCACCACCCAACACGGTATGATCGCCATCGCGCTGGTGGGTGTGGCGTATCTGGCCGCGGCGTTGTTGCCCGTTTCGCCGTGGGCAAAATTTAGTTTGCTGGCAGTGGGGCGTTTGTTACTCGGATTTGGTGAAAGCTTGCTGCTCACCGGCAATCTGACCTGGGGCATGGGGCTGGTGGGAAGCAAACGATCTGGCCTGGTGATGTCGTGGAACGGTATGGCGATTTATGGATCGCTGGCGGCGGGCGCACCGCTGGGTTTGTTGATCAATCAACATGGCGGATTCGCAGCACTCGGTGCTGTCGCGCTGCTGTTGCCACTGCTCTCGCTGGCGATCAATAGCTGGGTCACTAAAGTGCCGGTGGTGGGTGGTGAACGTCCCTCATTGTTCAGCGTGGTGAAAACTATCTTCCAACCCGGCATGGCGCTGGCGTTACAGGGCACCGGCTTCGCCGTGATCGGCACCTTTACCTCACTCTATTTTGCCGCAGAAAACTGGGGCAATGCCGGTTTTGCGCTAACTGCATTCGGCTGTGCTTTTGTATTGGTGCGCGTGTTCTTTGGCGGTTTGCCGGATCGTCACGGTGGCGTCCGCGTCGCAATGATTTCCCTGCTGGTGGAAACTGCCGGTTTGCTGGTGCTGGCATGTGCAAGCTCTGGCTGGATGGCGCTGGTAGGCGCCGCGCTCACCGGTTGCGGCTGTTCACTGATTTTCCCGGCGCTCGGCGTCGAGGTGATCAAACGTGTCTCGCCGCAAATTCGTGGCACGGCGCTGGGCGGTTTCTCTGCTTTCCAGGATATCGCTTACGGTGCCAGCGGCCCACTGACCGGCCTGCTCGCCACGGCGTTGGGTTATGGCTCGGTCTACCTTGCCGGTGCCTGCTGCGCAGCCCTGGGCATTCTCGTCACCTGGTCGTTTGCGCGTAGCGCGACAACAGCGTAACCAGCTTATCGCAGGCGCTGACAATCTCACCCGGCGTCAGCGCGGCAAAGCCCAGCAGCCAGCCCGATTGCGGCTGACTGTTGCTGTACAACGGCGACAGACGTGGCAACAGCAGACCGATTTCCCTCGCCTGCTGCGTGAGTTGTGCTTCCTCCCCCTGATGCAATGTTACCGTTAACTGCAGCCCGCCAGACGCTTGCAGCGGGGTCAGCCACGGCTGCAGGCGCGTGTTGATCTGCTCCAGCAATCGGTCGCGGCGGCTGTGGTAAAGCTGGCGCATCAGCCGCAGGTGGCTGGCAAAATGGCCTTGTTGGAGGAACTCAGCGGTAATCGCTTGTGGCAACAGCGCGCTGTGCCCATCCAGAATGCTACGTGCGCGACCCATGGCATCTACCAGTGCTGGCGGGACGACCATCCACGCCAGCCGCAGGGAAGGGAAGAGCGTTTTGGAAAAAGTGCCAAGGCAGATAACCCGGCTGTTATCCTCCAATCCCTGTAAGGCGGGAAGCGGGCGATCGTCATAGTGAAACTCACTGTCGTAATCATCCTCAATTAACCAGCTTTGCTGCTGGTGCGCCCAGTCGAGCCACTGCAGGCGGCGGGCAAGGCTCATCGCGGTGCCGGTGGGATAGTGATGTCCCGGCGTCAGATAAACCAGCCTTGCGTCTCCTTCAAGCGGCATCGCGCCTTCGCTATCCAACGGCATCGCACGGCAGTGTGCACCCGCAGCGAGGAAAGCGTTACGCGCGCCGGGATAGCCTGGCTCCTCAAGCCACACTTCATCATTGGCATCCAATAACATCAGAGCCAGTAACTGCAGGGCCTGCTGTGAACTGGTTAGGATAACGACTTGCCCGGCAGCACAGCGCACCCCGCGTGATAACGCCAGATAATCCGCCACCGCCTCACGAAGCGGCATAAAGCCTAGTGGATCGCCATAACCCATCACCTGGCTGCCCAGCGAGCGCTGCACGCTGTTACTGATCCGACGCCATTGGGTATGCGGGAAAGCGCGTAATTCAGGCGAACCGGCGGCAAACGCATGGGGGAACGGCGGATCCTGGCAGCCACCGGTTGCTAATATTTGCTCACCACGCCGTGAGAAACGAGGTGAGTTATGTGCGGGTGTGGTCGCCGCCCGTGCAGGCATTGCAATCGATACAAAAGTACCCCGACCCGCCCGCCTCTCCAGATAGCCTTCACTCTCCAGCTGCGCATAAGCGGCTTCCACCGTCACCCGCGACAGCGACAAATCCTCGGCTAACTGACGGCTGGAGGGTAAGCGTTGTTGATGGTGCAAATGGCCGCGGGTTATGGCCTCACGTAGCGTATGGCATAAACGTTCACGTAAGCCGCCGGATGACGTGTGATTAAACAGGGCTAAAAAAGAGTGGCGCATGCTGGTCTTATCACTGTGTGAAAAGTGGTATCAGATTGCAGACCACTTTGCCGTAAACTCAGGGAAAATTACACAAGGAGAATGCGATGTCATCAGTCTTACTCTTCCCGCCCGCGGATCCTCAGGAAAGCGTGGCGTATCTGCAGCACAAACTGAGTTATTACACCGATGCCTGGGATTTGGCAGAGGATCTGGCGCAAGGCGTCAATGCGATAGTGGTGGTTGATGCGCGATCCACTGATGTCTATCTGGCGGGGCACATCACCGGGGCGATTTCGTTTCCGCATCGCACTATGAATGCCGACTCCACCGCGCAACTGGATCGCAGCAAGATCTACATCACTTATTGCGATGGCATTGGCTGCAACGGTTCGACTAAAGCGGCATGGAAACTGGCTTCGCTAGGGTTTCAGGTCAAAGAGTTGATAGGTGGACTGGATTTCTGGAAACGCGATGGGCATCCATTGACGTGGGGAACGTCGCCCGGTGAATGGCCACAGGCCGCACCCGGCGCGCACTGTGGCTGTTAAGTTACAGAAATAGCCAGAGTAAAAAGAAGAACAGCGCCAGGCCAAGGATTACAGTCAGTGCCGGGCGCTGAGCCAGTGGACGCGGTAATATCTCGATCCACGGCGACCAGATCGGCTGCGGACGTAAATCACTGGCGGCGTGCGGCTGCTCCAGCGTTTTCTCGACGCGGCGGCTAAACAGCAAGTTGAGAAGATCTTGCGTTTGCGCGGGCGTCAGTACCGTTTGTGGCGTGGCCTGGAAACGTTGCTGGCTGTAATCCTCCAGCAGGCGTTGCTCGTCATGCGTCAGCGGCTGCTTCAGCGAAGTTTCCAGCATTTGTAAGGTCGGTGCGCTGTGTTGACCCAATGTCTGACGTACCTGCAAATATTGTGTCAGCAGCGGGAAGTGGCGAGAGGGAATTGGATCGCCACTCTTCAGATTGACCAGTTTCAGCGCTTCAGACAGCAGCTTGACCGGTGATTCGCCGGTCGTGGCCGCGAGACGCGTAACCTGTTGATTCAGCGATTGCTGTTCAGCTGGCAGCAGCGTGCGATCGGACGCGCGCGTTTGCTGCGGCTGCGGGATCGCCATCTGCCCATTTTGCAGCATGGTCAGCACCTGATGTAACTGGTCTTGCGACAGCGCACTCAGCACCGTTTGGTTAAATTGCTGACGAATAAAATCACTCACCGCCTGGCGATTATTGCCCTGCGGCAGCTTCTCCAATAGCTGCTGCAACAGCTGACGCGTGGCAAGGCTGTTCTGTACCTGGGTTAAACGCCCATTCAAATGCTGCTCGGCAGCAGGAAAATGACGCGATTGCAGCTCAGCATCATTCTTTACGCCCACTTCATGGCGTACGCCAGCCCACAATTCCGGAGCTTTCAAGGTGCTGAGTGACATGATGCGCACAATCAGACGTTCCAACGTGGTGCGCTGGGCAGGGGAGAGTGGCTGTTCGCCCGCCGGTCCGCCAGGACGAGTGGGGCCAGTCGCGTTAGTGAGCGTTGTACGATCGCCCGCGGGCACACCGGGACCGCTGAGAGGTTGCATGGCGGAATCCTTGAAAAACGAGGTCAGATCCGGGTGCGCCGGAAAAAAGAGGCCATATGATAGCAAAAGCCCCCGGGAAATCCACGGGGGCAGTGAGGGGAAATCGCGTCAGTTCTGGATTTATTCAGCTTCAGCCAGTTTGAGACGCTTACGACGCCAGCGTTTCCACAGTGGCGGCACGATCAGGACAGCGATCGCCAACACCAGCAACACTTTGCAGATCAGGCTTTCCCACAGAATCGGCAGGTTGCCGTTACTGATGGAGAGCGCACGGCGCAGGTTTTGCTCCAGCATCTCTCCCAGTACGAAGCCCAGAATCAGCGGCGACATCGGGAAATCCATTTTACGCAAGATATAGCCAAAGATACCCAGTCCGACCATCAGCAACAGATCAAAAGTGGTACTGTGCACGGCGTAAACGCCCACTGCAGAGATCGCGGCGATGGCGGGTACCAGGAACCACAGCGGGATGGTCAGCATGCGGGCGAAGATGTTGATCATCGGGATGTTCATGATCAGCAGCATCACGTTACCAATCAGCAATGCTGCAATCAGACCCCAGACGATATCCGGCTGTTCGGTAAACATCGCCGGGCCGGGTGTGATGTTGTACAGCGTCAGCGCACCGACCATCACCGCTGTGGTGCCGGATCCCGGAATACCCAGCGTCAGCATTGGAATAAAGGAGCCGCAAGCCGAGGCGTTGTTGGCCGCTTCAGGCGCTGCCACACCGCGAATATCCCCTTTACCAAACTGGTCACTGCCGCTGATTTTCTTCTCGCTCATATAAGCGATGGCACTGGCGATGGTGGCACCGGCGCCGGGCAGTACGCCCACAAAGAAGCCGATAAAGGAGGAACGCAAGGTAGCACCGGTTGCCTGCGCCGCTTCTTTCATGTTGAACATCATACGGCCACTGGCGCGAACCACTTTCTGCCCGCTGCTGGTGGATTCCAGCATCAGCAGTATTTCACTGACAGAAAACAGCCCGATCACCACGACCACAAATTGGATACCGTCGGAGAGGTGCACGCTGTCGAAGGTGAAACGATAGACGCCGGTATTGGCATCGACGCCAACGGTGGCCATACCCAAACCGATCAGCGCGGCTAAAAACGATTTCAACGGATTGTGGCTCATCATGCTGCCCAGACAGGCAATCGCAAACACCATCAGCGCGAAATACTCCGCCGGACCAAAGGCCAGTGACCAGTTGGCCAATATAGGGGCAAAGAGAATAATGCCGAGAATCGCGATAGTGGATCCAATAAATGAACTCACTGCTGAGATCGACAGGGCCACGCCAGCTTTGCCCTGTTGCGCCATCGGGTAGCCATCCAGCGCGGTCATGATTGCCCCGGCATCGCCTGGCACGTTAAGCAAAATAGAGGAGATACGACCACCGTACTCGCAACCGATGTAGACCGTAGCAAGCAGGATCAGCGCGGACTCGGCAGGTAAGTGCAGAGCAAACGCCAGCGGCATCAGGATCGCGACACCGTTAATCGGCCCGAGTCCGGGCAGTAGGCCAACAATGGTGCCAATAAAGCAGCCGATGAGTGCGATCATCAGGTTTTCCGGCGTCATCGCAACGGCAAACCCTTGCATCAGAAAAGACCAGGTATCCATGTGAGACTCCCGTTAATTGAACCAGCTGCCGACGGGCAAGGTGACATCGAGCAGGCGGTCAAAGGCATAAAACAGTGCTATGCCCATCACCACACCGGACACCGCAGCCGCCCACCAGCGCGCGCCAAACAACAGCCCAATGCCAAAGGTCAGCAGCGTGGTGCATGCAGCAAAACCCAGACGCTCAAACAGCCAGCCATATACCATCAGCATGACGCACATCAGCACTAACTTTTTCAGTGTGGTGGCGGAAGGCCACTGCACCAGATCGGGTTTGCGCAGTAACATCATCACGGCGCAAATCGCCATTAATCCCAGCAGCAGCATCGGGAAAGGGCGTGGGCCGACCGGTTCATAGCTGTATTCACTCTGGATTTGCCAGGCAATAAACAACCCGGCAATGCACAGCAGCAGCCAGATACCGGCGAAGATACGATCGCTCATCATCGACTCCGTTATTTGGCCAGGCCAAAGGATTTGGCTTTTTCGCGATAATCAGCCACCTGTTTTTTCACGTAGGCATCCAGCTCGCTGCCGAACATGTTGAATTCAAACAGTCCGCGCATATCTCGCTGTTGCTGGAATTCTTTGGTGGTCACCAACTTTTTGAACGCGTCTTCCCACCACTGATATTCCGCGTCAGTCACTTTCGGACCGAGGTAATAGCCGCGAATAATCGGCCATTCGACGTTATAGCCTTGCTCTTTGGCAGTCGGCACACTCGCCAGTTCACCCGGTAAGCGTTTGTCAGACATCACTGCCAGCACGCGTAACTTGCCGGCTTGCAAATGTGGCACCATCTCGCTCATATCCCCGGAGACCACCTGAATATGGTTGCCAAGCAGAGCCGTTACCGGCTCGCCACCGCCCTCAAACGCGACATAGCGCATCTTGCGTGGGTCGATGCCCGCTTCGCGAGCCAGCAGGGCGGTTTTCATCCAGTCCTGACTACCGATCGAAGCACCTGCGCCGACCACCACTTTGGTGGGATCGCTCTTCATGGCTTCCATCAGTTCACCGAGGTTTTTCCATGGGGCGTCATTGCGTACCGCGACGATGCCATAATCGGTGCCGACGGCAGCCAGCCACTTCACGTCACTTTCTGAATAGCGGCCAAACTTGCCCTGAGAGAGATTGAGCAACGAACCGCCGGAGAAGGCCACCAGCGTGCCTGCTTCGGCGGGGCGCTGAGCAATGATGGCGTTGTAAGCCACCGCTCCCACACCGCCGGGCATATAGGTCACGCGCATCGGTTTACTGATTTCGCCGGTTTCCTGCATGGAAACCTGAATCAACTTACAGGTCAGATCAAATCCACCGCCGGGTTTGGCGGGGGCGATACATTCTGTCCGGTCTGGCGCTTCCGCCAGCGCAGAAGAGATCGACAAAGCCACCAGGGTTGAGGCGAGGGCGAGGGGTAAGATTTTTTTCATTATTCGCTCCATTCATGCTTCCAGAGTGTGACAACTGCCGAACATTCGGCGTTGCTGAATTGTTAATGGTGTAACCTTTCATTTACCTTTCAGTGCTCGGGAAAAGTATCAGGATGTGATATGCGTCTCTTACTGGTGGAAGATACGGTTGACCTGGCTAGCTGGCTGCAAAAAGCGCTGACACAGAAAGGTTTTGCCGTGGATTGGGTCGCGGATGGCCTGGCGGCAGACCATGTGTTGCAGAGCGAAGACTATGCGGTGGTGGTGCTGGATGTATCGCTGCCACGGCTGGATGGTCTGGCGGTGCTGGCGCGTTTGCGTAAGCGTGGGCAAACCACGCCGGTATTATTGCTCACGGCCAAAAGTGCACTGGAACAGCGCGTGCAGGGCCTCAATGCGGGCGCGGACGACTATCTAACTAAACCCTTTGAACTGGATGAGCTGGAAGCGCGCCTGCGGGCGTTGTTGCGTCGCAGCCAGGGACAGACCGCGCAATCGCAGACCGTGGGCCAGCTGGAACGCGACGGCGAAGGCTATTTTCTGCTGAATCATAAACCGTTGATGCTCACCCCGCGTGAAGCCAGCGTGCTCTCGACTTTGATGCAACGCCCTGGACGTCCGGTGTCACGCCAGCATCTTTATGAACAGACCTTTACCTTAACCGATGAAGCCAGCCTGGAAAGCATTGAGCTGTATGTGCATCGGGTGCGGAAAAAGCTGCAGGGCAGCGATGTCGCGATCGTGACGCTACGTGGGCTGGGATACAGTCTGGAGTGCCAGCCGTGCGCCTGAGCCATTCGCTGCGTGGTGAACTGTTGCTGTGGCTGGGCGCTCCGTTGATGCTGCTGTGGGGGTTGTCGGTTTATACCCATTACCAGAGTGCGCTGCAGGCGGCGAATCAAGCCTACGATCGCTCACTTCTCGCCTCGGCCCGCACGGTGGCGGAAAGGCTGGTGGTACGGCAAAACCATCTTGAAGTGGACGTGCCTTGGGTGGTGCTCGACAGTTTTGAGCGCAACATGAACGATCAGCTGTTCTATCAGGTGATCTCGCCGCAAGGCAAAACCCTTTCAGGTTACCCCGATCTGCCCCCTTTACCGCGCAACGCGCCGCTTTCTGAAGCCTATCCCGCATTAGTCCACTTTTACGATGGCAGCTACCGTAAGCAGCCGATTCGGATTGCGGCGTTATGGCAACCGGTAAACGAGCAGGGCGTAGAGGGCATGGCACTAGTTCTGGTGGCGGAAACCCTGAACTCTCGCCATGGGTTTGCGGAAGGATTATTGCGCACCGCGTTGATCAGTCAAAGCTTTCTGGTGTTGATTACCTTGCTGTTAGCCAGCCTGTTATTACGCAAAGTGTTGCGGCCGCTGCGCCGATTATCGCGCATCATGCTACGACGTGCGCCAGGTGAGTTGACGCCTTTGCCGTCGCTATTGCCCTGGTCGGAATTGCAGCCGTTAATTATTGCCTTTAATCGACATCTGGAACGACTGCGCGGTTTGCTGGCACGACAGGAACGTTTTAGTGCCGACGTTTCACACCAATTACGTACACCGCTCACTATTTTAAAAACACAGGTTGGCGTTGCGCTCAACAGTGATGATCCTGCGCAGTGGCGGGAAAGTTTGCTTGGCATGCGCCATACGCTCAACGATACGGTGCAACTCACCGATCGGTTATTACAATTGGCACAAATTAAAGCCCGGCACGGTGAGGACAAGCCTTTTTCTCGGGTCAGTTTGAATGAAATTGTGGAACAGGCATGTTTCAGCAGCTATGCCGGCGCGCGCCACAAACACATCGATCTGGGATTTGAAGGCGACATTCCCTGTGTGGTGCAAGGCGATGGCTTATTACTGGCCGAACTCTGTGCCAACCTGCTGGACAATGCGATTAAATACACGCCAGAAGGCGGGATCGTCACGGCGCGATTGCGGGAGAAACAGCTGGAAATTGAGGACAGCGGGCCGGGCATTAGTGCGGCACAACAGCATCAGGCATTGCAGCCGTTTGGTCGCCTGGATAATGCCAGCCAGCCCGGTGCGGGCATCGGGCTGGCGCTGGTCAAAGATATTTGTGCCTGGCACGGTGCGCAGTTGCTGCTGGATCGCAGCCCGCAACTGGGCGGGCTGCGCATCATCATCAGCTTTCGCTGAGCTGAACGGTGCGTTCACGTGGCTTGCGCAGCGGTGTTTTCAACCGTTGCGCCAGAATCACCCCCACCAACGTCATGCCGCCGCCAATCCAGTGATAGGCGTGCAGTTGCTCATGCAGGAACAGCACGGCAATGATGGCGGTAAACGCGGGCACAAAATTCATAAAAATGGTGGTGGTACTGGCACCGAGACGTTGCACACCAAGGATCCACAAGAACGGCGCGATAATGGACGCGAACAGCCCGGCAAACAGCACCAGCGGAA
Organism: Pantoea sp. Taur; assembly: GCF_009830025.1. Classification (NCBI taxonomy): domain Bacteria; kingdom Pseudomonadati; phylum Pseudomonadota; class Gammaproteobacteria; order Enterobacterales; family Erwiniaceae; genus Pantoea; species Pantoea sp. Taur. The sequence continues at coordinate 50,136 of NZ_SZZZ01000019.1, read as the reverse complement.
TGTTATGCAAGTTCAGCGTGACGTCCGGTGCGCGCAAGAATCCAGGCAGTAACAGCAACACACCAAAGAAAATCTGCACGTACAGGCTCTGCCAGGTCGGCAGAGGGATCGCCCAGCGTTTGGTCAGCACACCGTAAAGCGCATACGAGGTGGAAGCCGCCAGCATCATCAACTCGCCGTTGCCCAGACGCTGATTCAGCAACTGAGCGGGATTCCCTTCACTCACCAACCATACCAAACCGGCAAAGGACAACAGGCCGCCGATCAAAATGCCGCGCGTTGGCGCAAGGCGTAAAACGAACAGGCTGAGCAGAATGGTCAGTAGCGGAATCGTGGCACCCAAGATACCCATCATCACCGCCGACACGCTGTGGGCGGCATAGTAGGCGAGACTCTGATAAAGCACCATGCCCAACAGGCCGAGGATCAATAATCGCCACAGATTGGCCTTCACGGCATGGCGATGGCGCCACACGCCGGGCAGGCTGAAGGGGGCCAGCACGATGAGCGCCAGCAGCCAGCGATAAAAGGAGATGGCGGCAGGATCGATGCTCCCGGCAGAGAGTTTGCTGACAATGGTGTTGATCGACCAGATCATCACCGCAATCAACGGAAACAGTAAATTCATCGTACGACTCCTGAGTTTAATCGCGAATAGTTTACATTTGACCGGTTTTATTCAGATAGTTAAAATCGGACAATATTCGTTAGTGACCGGACAGAATGAATTTACAGATCGAGTATCAGCCGCCGATTGATGCGCCGCTACTGCGCTATTTTATGCGCTACGAGCAGGCTAACGCGAAAACTGAATATCTCCCGCATCTGCACAGTTGGGGTCAGGTGATTTTTGTCACCAGCCACGTGCTGGAGATGGAAGTGGAGGGGGAACGGTTATTAACGCCCGCTGATATGCCGATCTGGATCCCGCCAGAACAGCGCCACAGCAGCTATAACCATTGCCATGCCCAGTTCCGCACCTTCAATCTCGCGGCCGATCTCTGTGCGGGGATGCCCGACAATGCCTGTTTACTGCACGTTGATGCGATTGTGCACGCTATCATGAATGATTTTGCACAGCGTGAGTTGGAGCAGCCTCAAACGGAAGCGGACTGGCGACTGTGTGAAGTCTTGATTGATCGTCTGCGCCAGGCACCGGTGCACACCAGCTATTTGCCCTTGTCGGACGACAAATTTCTCGCGCCCATTTTGCGCGCGCTGGAAGAAAATCCCGGCGATAACACCACGCTGGCACAATGGGCGAAGCGTGTGTTCACCACCGAGCGTACGCTGGCGCGACGTTGTCAGCAGCAGTTGAAGATGTCTTTCAGCGAATGGCGGCAGCGTTTACGGTTTTTGCGTGCCATTGCGCTGCTGGAGCAGGGTTGCAGCGTGCAGGGCATTGCACACGAACTGGGTTATAGCTCGTCGTCGGCGCTGATTGTGATGTTCCAGCAGCAGGCCGGCACCACGCCGGATCGCTATCGCAGCCGGTTAGGTTAATCCCCAGCTTTATGTAAGAATACGCGCCTCAAACGCCTCAGCAGACAGGACCGCCGCAGTGAAAATTCTCGTCGATGAAAACATGCCTTACGCTCGTGAACTCTTCAGTCGCACCGGTGAAGTATTGGCCGTGCCGGGACGTCCGTTACCCGAAGCAGAGTTGCAGGATGCCAGCGGACTGATGGTGCGCTCGGTGACTAAAGTGAATGCGGCGCTGCTGGCCGGTACGCCAGTGAAATTTGTCGGTACCGCGACTGCAGGCACTGACCATGTCGATGATGCATCGCTTGCAGCCGCCGGCATTGCCTTCTCGGCGGCACCGGGCTGTAACGCGATTGCGGTGGTGGAGTATGTCTTCTCCTCCTTACTGCTGCTGGCCGAACGCGATGGTTTTGAACTGCGCGATCGTACCGTAGGTATTGTCGGTGTGGGCAATGTGGGGGGGCGTTTGCAAAAACGTCTTGAAGCCTGGGGGGTGAAAACCTTGCTGTGCGATCCGCCGCGTGCGGATCGTGGCGATCAGGAAGCGTTCCACACGCTGGATGAGCTGGTGGCGCAGGCCGATATTCTGACCTTCCATACGCCGCTATTTAAAGACGGCCCCTATAAAAGCTGGCACCTGGCCGATATGGCACTGCTGATGGCACTCCAACCCAACACCATTCTGATCAATGCCTGCCGTGGCCCGGTGGTGGATAACGCCGCGCTGCTTGAAGTGTTGAAAATGCGCAGCGACCTCAGCGTGGTGCTGGATGTGTGGGAGCCGGAGCCGGATCTGAACCTCGATCTGCTGGACAAAGTGGATATCGCCACGGCACATATTGCGGGCTATACGCTGGAAGGCAAGGCGCGTGGCACCACTCAGGTATTCGAAGCCTGGTGCGCGTTTATCGGCCAGCCGCAACAGGTCGCGCTGGAGTCTCTGTTGCCTGCACCGGAATTTGGCACCATTACGCTGCACGGCAAGCTCGATCAGCCAACGCTGAAACGACTGGTGCACCTGGTGTATGATGTGCGCCGCGACGATGCGCCACTGCGAAAAGTGGCTGCCAAACCGGGCGAATTTGATCGCCTGCGCAAGCAGTATGAAGAGCGTCGTGAATGGTCATCACTGCAGGTGAAATGTGATGATGCCGATAGCGCCGCGATGCTGGAAAAGCTCGGTTTCCGCGCCAGTTTGTAAAGTTAAATCAATCCCCTGCGTTTTCGCGCGGGAAAAGTCTTAAATGTCAGGCGGTGTCATCACCGCCTTCTGTTTTTATGTCATTGTCTGGAGTAAACCAACATGTCTGACGGCTGGAATATTGCGCTATTGGGCGCAACAGGCGCAGTAGGGAACGCTGTACTGGAATTGCTGGCAGAACGCCAGTTCCCGGTTGGTGAATTGTATCTGCTGGCGAGCGAAAACAGCGCCGGTGAAAGTGTGCGTTTTGATGGTCGCACCCTGCGCGTGCAGGATGCGGCTGAATTTGACTGGACGCAGGCGCAGCTGGCGTTTTTCGCTGCCGGACGTGAAGCTTCCGCGCGTTACGCGGATGAAGCCGCGAGCCAGGGTTGCCTGGTGATCGACAGCAGCGATCTGTTCGCGCTGGAGCCGGATGTCCCGCTGGTGGTGCCTGATGTGAACCCGCAGGTGCTGGCCGATTATCGCAATCGCAATATCGTGACGGTGGCCGATGCGCTGGTAAGCCAGCTGTTAAGCGCTATCAAACCGCTGGTGGATACGGCGGGGTTAAGCCGTTTGCAGGTGACCAATCTGATGTCGGTTTCCAGCCACGGTAAAGCGGCAGTGGATGGCCTGGCGGGCGAAAGTGCACGTTTGCTGAATGGTGTACCGGCAGATGAGCACTATTTTGGTCGTCAACTGGCGTTCAACCTGTTGCCGCAGTTAGCGGATAGCCATGGCAGCGTGGAGAGTGAACGTCGTCTGGTGGATCAGGTGCGCAAAGTGCTGCAGGACGAAGGCTTGCCAATTGCCGTCAGCAGCGTGCAGGCGCCAGTGTTTTACGGCAACACGCAGATTGTGCATGTCGAAAATTTACGTCCGCTGTCAGCCGAAGAAGCGCGAGATGAACTGGCGCGTGCTGATGACATCAACCTCAGTGAAGACGGTGAATATCCGACGCCCGTCAGCGATGCATCAGGCAATGATGCGCTGAGCATTGGCAATGTGCGTAATGATTACGGTCTCCCTGAGCTGCTGCAATTCTGGTCCGTGGCTGACAACGTTCGTTTCGGCGGCGCACTGATGGCGGTAAAAACCGCTGAGAAATTGGTGCAGGAGTACTTCTATTAATGTTGTCTGAAGAAACGACATTTAAGCTGGCGTTAGGCATTGAGTACGACGGCAGCCGTTACTACGGCTGGCAGCGACAGAATGAAGTGCGCAGCGTGCAGGAAAAGCTGGAAAAAGCGCTGTCGAAAGTGGCGAATCACCCGGTAGTGGTGTTCTGCGCCGGACGCACGGATGCCGGTGTGCACGGTACCGGGCAAGTGGTGCATTTTGAAACCACCTCACAACGTGCGGACAGCGCCTGGACGCTGGGTGTTAACGCCAATTTACCTGACGACATCGCCGTACGTTGGGTGAAAGCGGTGCCGGATGAATTCCATGCCCGCTTTAGCGCCACCGCGCGTCGTTACCGCTATGTGATTTTCAATCAGCGGCTGCGACCGGCGATTCTTGGCAACGGCATCACCCATTTTTATCATCCGCTGGATGTCGAGAAAATGCAGCGTGCCGGTCAGTGTTTAATTGGCGAGAACGACTTTACCTCGTTCCGTGCGGTGCAGTGCCAGTCGCGCACGCCGTGGCGCAACGTGATGCACCTTAACGTCACACGTTACGGACCTTATGTGATTGTCGATATCAAAGCCAACGCGTTCGTGCACCACATGGTGCGCAATATTGTCGGCAGCCTGATGGAAATTGGCTGCGGCAACCAGCCGGAAAGCTGGATGGCTGAGTTGCTGGCGGCAAAAGATCGTACTCTGGCGGCAGCGACCGCTAAAGCCGAGGGGTTGTATTTGGTGGCGGTGGATTACCCATCTCACTTTGCGTTACCTCAGCCTGCGTTGGGACCGTTGTTCCTCGCAGATTAATTTAAATGAGTAAGGATGTTTGGGAGCCGGAACATTATGGAATTCATCCACTTTTTGATCGACTTTATTCTCCATATTGATGTGCATTTAGCCGAACTGGTGGCGCAGTACGGCGTCTGGATTTACGCCATTCTGTTCCTGATCCTGTTCTGCGAAACCGGCCTGGTGGTCACACCGTTCCTGCCTGGGGATTCGTTACTGTTTGTTGCTGGCGCGCTGGCGGCACTGCCAGGTAACGATCTCAACGTGCATTTAATGGTCACGCTGCTGGTGATTGCTGCCATCCTCGGCGATGCGGTGAACTACACTATTGGTCGGTTGTTCGGTGAGAAGCTGTTCAGCAATCCGAACTCGAAAATTTTCCGTCGCAGCTATCTGGATAAGACCCACGCCTTCTACGATCGCCACGGTGGCAAAACCATTATACTTGCGCGCTTTGTACCAATCGTGCGAACCTTTGCCCCCTTTGTGGCGGGGATGGGACACATGTCTTATCGCCACTTTGCGCTCTTCAACGTGACGGGCGCACTGCTGTGGGTGCTGTTGTTCTCCTATGCCGGTTACCTGTTTGGTGATTTGCCGGTGGTACAGGAGAACCTAAAACTGCTGATTGTTGGCATCATTGTGGTCTCAATTTTGCCAGGCGTGATTGAAGTATGGCGCCATCGCCGTCAGGCACGTCAGCAGAAGCCACAGTAAGGCTGTCACCAGATTTTTATCCACAGCGTGAACGGGTTGTGGTTTAATGAGCGACATTTACGGCCTGCTGAAGGTGATTTCAGCAGTCACAAGAAGACTGGACCAGGTCAGCATTAAACAGAAAGGTCATCAATGAGCTGGATTGAACGCATACTGAATAAAAGCACCACCACGCCAACGCGCAAAGCCAGTATCCCGGAAGGGGTCTGGACCAAATGCGATAGCTGTGGTCAGGTGCTGTACCGCGCCGAACTGGAGCGTAACCTTGAGGTCTGCCCGAAGTGCGACCACCACATGCGCATGCACGCCCGTGAGCGTCTGCACACCATGCTGGATGAAGGTTCTCTGGTTGAATTAGGCAGCGAGCTGGAACCGAAGGATCTGCTCAAGTTCCGCGATTCTAAGAAGTACAAAGATCGTCTGGTTGCCGCACAGAAAGACACCGGTGAGAAAGATGCTCTGATCGCCATGAAAGGCACCCTGCACGGTATGCCAGTAGTGGCGGTGGCTTTTGAGTTCTCCTTTATGGGCGGCTCAATGGGTTCTGTGGTTGGCGCGCGCTTTGTGCGTGGCGTTGAGCAGGCACTGGAAGATAACTGCCCGCTGATCTGCTTCTCTGCCAGTGGCGGTGCCCGTATGCAGGAAGCGTTACAGTCGCTTATGCAGATGGCAAAAACCAGCGCAGCGCTGGCGAAAATGCAGGAGCGCGGCTTGCCGTACATCTCCGTGCTGACTGACCCAACCATGGGCGGTGTGTCTGCCAGCTTCGCGATGCTGGGCGATTTGAACGTCGCTGAACCGAAAGCGCTGATTGGCTTTGCCGGTCCACGCGTTATCGAACAGACCGTGCGTGAAAAACTGCCACCGGGCTTCCAGCGCAGTGAATTCCTGATCGAAAAAGGCGCGATCGACATGATCATCCGTCGTCCGGAAATGCGCTTTAAGCTGGCCAGCCTGCTGGCGAAAATGATGAACCTGCCAGCGCCGCTGCAGGATGGTGATCAGCCTTCCACGGCTGTGCCAGAGAGCAACGAGGCCTGACAGGCAACGAAAAGCGGTGGTTAAACGCTTTTCACCAATGAACCGTAAACACCCAGTCATTCGAGTTGCAGCAAGGCGGCAAACGAATGAATCCCCGGCAGCTTACCCAGTAAGGGATCGGGGGTGATTGAGTGCAGCCCACGCCGCTGCGGCTTGAATGACGATGTGTAAGATGAGTAAACGGGACACATGGACACTCTGCAGCTTCCTCAAGCCACGTCGCCTTTGGCCACGTGGCTTCATTATCTTGAACACCTGCATTCTCAGGCCATCGAATTGGGCCTGGATCGTATTCAACGCGTCGCCGCACGCCTTGATCTGCTAAAACCCGCTCCGTTTATCTTCACCGTTGCCGGTACCAATGGCAAAGGCACCACCTGCCGCACGCTGGAAACGCTGTTGATGGCCGCAGGCTATCGCGTGGGCGTGTATAGCTCGCCGCATCTGGTGCGCTACACCGAGCGCGTCCGCATTCAGGGCGCAGAACTGGACGAAGCGCTGCACAGCGCCAGTTTCGCCAGCATTGAAGCCGGGCGCGGTGATATCTCTCTGACCTATTTTGAATTCGGTACGATCTCGGCACTGAATCTGTTCCGTGACGCCAATCTTGATGTGGTGATCCTTGAAGTGGGACTGGGTGGACGCCTTGATGCCACCAACATCGTGGATGCGGATGTGGCGGTGATCACCAGCATCGCGCTCGATCACACCGATTGGCTGGGGCCGGATCGCGAAAGCATTGGTCGCGAAAAAGCCGGCGTGTTCCGTGGTGGCAAACCTGCAGTCGTCGGTGAAGCCGATATGCCGCACACCATCGCCGAAGTGGCGGCAGAGAAGGGCGCGCAACTGCTGCAAATCAACCGCGACTGGCAGTGGCAGAAACAGGAAAACAGCTGGACGTTACAGGATGGACACGGTGAGCTGCACGACCTGCCGTTGCCGCAGGTGCCGTTGCCCAATGCGGCGACCGCGATCACCGCGCTGCGCGCATCAGGACTCAATGTCAGCGAAGCGGTGATCCGCGAACACCTGCCTCTGGCGATTCTGCCCGGACGTTTCCAGACGGTGAGCGAATCACCACGCGTGATTCTCGATGTGGCGCACAATCCGCATGCGGCGCATTATCTGGCTTCACGTCTGGCGGAGTTGCCGAAAAGCGGTAAAGTGCATGCAGTGGTCGGCATGTTGCATGACAAGGACATCGCGGGGACGCTGGCCGCGCTGGCACCGCAGGTGGATCGCTGGTTCTGTGCACCGCTTGACGGTCCGCGTGGCGCCACCGCCGATGAGCTGATCGCCCACCTTGAAGGTGGCAATGCGTATGATAACGTCGATGCAGCATGGCAGGCCGCGCGTCAGCAAGCCGCGCCTGAGGATGTGATTCTGGTGTGTGGTTCTTTCCACACCGTTGCACAGGTTATGGAATCGATGTCAGCGGAGAATGGCAGTGGCAAGTAAGTTTCAAAATCGCTTAGTCGGTACCGTCATTTTGGTGGCGATTGGCGTCATCGTGCTGCCGGGGCTGCTCGACGGCAAGAAAAAGCATTACAAAGAAGAGTTCGCGGCGATTCCGCTGGTGCCAAAGCCGGACGATCAGCAGGATAGCGAAATGGTGCCGCCGGTGACGCAACCGCTCCCGGCGCAGCCGCCGGAAGGGGCGAGCACGGCGCAAACCCCGGATAACGGTAAAGCCAGCAGCTCGGCCAGCAATGGCAATGCGCAACCGGTGCAGAACAGCGAGCCTACGCTGGTGACACCGCCGCCGGTGCATCAGCAGACGAAGCCGGTTGAGCAGCCGAAGCCAAAAGTGGTCGAGCAGCCCAAACCTAAGCCGGTTGAACAGCCGAAGCCAAAACCGGTCGAACAACCGAAGCCCAAGGTGGTAGAACAACCGAAACCGGTTGAGCAGCCAAAAGCGGTCGAAACACCGAAACAGAGTGAACCGGAAGCGGCTCCTGCGGGGCAGGCGTTTGTGGTTCAGCTGGGTGCGCTAAAGAACGCGGCCAAGGTCAGTGAGATTGTGGCGCAACTGCGTCTGTCAGGATATCGTGCCTTTACCGTGCCATCCACGCCGGTGCAGGGACAAATCACGCGCATTTATGTGGGGCCGGATGCCTCAAAAGCGAAGCTGCAGAGTTCGCTGAGTGAGCTACAAAGCATCTCCGGGCTCGGTGGCGTGGTGAAACCGTACGGCACGCGTTAATGCTGTGATAAGCCGCGCCGATAGCAGTAAAAGGCGCAGTATAGCACAAGCGGTTAAGCGAAAATGTTGTGGTAAAGTTTTTTTATATCAGTGAGTTAAATTGCTGATTTTACTCAGGGCGAGGAAAGTTTTTTTCATCGCCCTTTTTATGGATACAGAACCGGAAAACCCTACGCAAACGTTTTCTTTTTCTGTTAGAATGCGCCCCGAACTGGATGCAGGGGTGCATAAGCACTGGGTTGGAAGCGTTCATGATCTGGATTGATTACGTCATTATTGCGGTAGTTGGTTTTTCGGCTCTGGTCAGCCTGATTCGTGGGTTTGTCCGGGAAGCCTTATCTCTCGTTACCTGGGGATGCGCGTTTTTTGTCGCCAGTCATTACTACACCTACCTTGCAGTCTGGTTTACAGGTTTTGACGACGAACTGGTTCGCAACGGCATCGCGATAGCGGTGTTATTCGTTGCCACTCTGATTGTGGGTGCCATCGTGAACTATGTGATCGGCTCGCTGGTGGAAAAAACCGGCTTGTCGGGAACCGACAGGGTGTTGGGGGTCTGTTTCGGGGCGTTGCGTGGCGTGCTGATTGTTTCCGCTATGCTCTTCTTCCTCGATACATTCACCGGCTTTTCCAAAAGCCCGGACTGGCAACAGTCGCAACTCATTCCCCAGTTCAGTTACATCATCAGGTGGTTTTTCGATTACCTGAAAAGCACGTCCAGTTTTATACCCCGGTAACGCCACCGGGAGTGCGGCCAATGAGGAAATGACAACATGTGCGGTATTGTTGGTATCACCGGTTTTATGCCAGTAAACCAGTCGATCTATGACGCGTTAACGGTGCTGCAGCACCGCGGGCAAGATGCCGCCGGCATTTGTACCATCGATGCGCTTAACTGCTTCCGTCTGCGTAAAGCGAATGGCCTGGTGAGCGATGTCTTCGAAGCACGCCACATGCAGCGTTTGCAGGGTAATATCGGGATTGGCCATGTTCGCTATCCAACCGCGGGCAGTTCCAGCGCTTCTGAAGCGCAGCCTTTCTACGTAAACTCCCCGTATGGCATCACGCTGGCGCACAACGGCAACCTGACCAACGCGCACGAACTGCGTAAGCATCTGTTCGAAGTGGGTCGCCGTCACGTTAACACCACCTCTGATTCTGAAATCCTGCTGAACATCTTTGCGCAGGAGCTCGACCGTTTCCAGCATGACCCGCTGGAAGCTGACAACATTTTTGCTGCGGTAGCGGCAGTGCACCAACAGGTGCGCGGCGCTTACGCAGTGGTTTCGATGATTATTGGCCATGGCTTAGTTGCGTTCCGCGATCCGAACGGGATTCGCCCATTAGTGCTGGGTAAACGCGTGATTGCTGATGGTCGCACCGAATATATGGTGGCGTCAGAAAGCGTGGCACTGGATACTTTAGGCTTCGAGTTCATCCGCGATGTGGCGCCTGGTGAAGCGGTGTACATCACCGAGCAGGGCCAGCTCTCCACGCGCCAGTGTGCTGAGAATCCCAAAACCAACCCTTGCCTGTTCGAATATGTCTACTTTGCGCGTCCAGACTCCTTCCTTGATAAGGTGTCGGTCTACAGCGCACGTGTGCGTATGGGCACCAAACTCGGTCAGAAAATTGCCCGCGAATGGGAAGATCTGGATATCGATGTGGTGATTCCTATCCCGGAAACCTCCACGGATGCCGCGCTGGAAATCGCCCGTATTCTCGACAAGCCATATCGTCAGGGCTTCGTGAAAAACCGCTATGTGGGCCGCACCTTTATCATGCCAGGCCAGCATATGCGTCGTAGCGCGATTCGCCGCAAACTGAACGCCAACCGTGCTGAGTTCCGTGATAAGAACGTGCTGCTGGTTGACGACTCCATCGTGCGTGGCACCACGTCTGAGCAGATCATTGAAATGGCGCGCGAAGCCGGTGCAAAACGTGTTTACCTGGCGTCTGCCGCACCGGAAATTCGTTTCCCGAATGTCTACGGTATTGATATGCCGAGCGCTACCGAACTGATCGCGCATGGTCGTGAAGTGGAAGAAATTCGTCAGCTGATCAAAGCCGATGCGCTGATCTTCCAGGACCTCGATGATCTGATCGAAGCAGTACGTGAAGAGAACCCGGATATCGCACAGTTTGAGTGCTCGGTATTCAACGGCGTTTACGTCACCAAAGATGTCGACCAGCAGTACCTCGAGTATTTGCAGTCACTGCGTAATGACGATGCGAAAGCGATTCAGCGTCAGAACGAAGTGGAAGGTCTGGAGCTGCATAACGAAGGCTAACCGCCTCGTGGTGCTCATCTTTAACAGGGCGGGGGAGACTCCGCCCTGTTTGTTTTTGTATTTTTGCTCAGTGAGCGGCTATCATTGCCGCAATCTGAACGGGCAGGGCTGAATAATGAAACGACTGATCATTGGTATTTCCGGCGCCAGTGGCGCGATATACGGTGTGCGATTGTTGCAAGTGCTGCAACCTTTGGCCGATGTGGAAACCCATTTGGTGATCAGTCCGGCTGCGCGTCAGACGTTATCGCTGGAAACGGATTACAGCCTGCGTGATGTGCAAGCACTGGCTGATGTGGTGCATGACGTACGTGATATCGCTGCCAGCATCTCATCAGGTTCCTTCAAGACACTCGGCATGGTGATTTTACCCTGTTCAATGAAAACCCTTTCCGGCATCGTGCACAGCTACAGTGATAGTTTGCTGACGCGCGCCGCCGATGTGGTGCTGAAGGAGCAGCGTAAACTGGTCCTGTGCGTGCGCGAAACGCCGCTGCATCTTGGGCATTTACGCATGATGACCACGGCCGCGGAATTGGGCGCACTGATCATGCCGCCGGTGCCCGCTTTTTATCACTGCCCACAAAAAATTGAAGATCTGGTCGATCAAACCGTCAATCGCGTCATTGATCAATTCGATATTGAGCTGCCGCAAGACCTGTTTACCCGTTGGCATGGCGCATAATGGTGCAATTTTGCACTAACTGTGTGCAATTTCGCGTGCCCGATCACTCTTCGTGCATCTTGTGCACCAAAAGTTAACGATGTCGCTTTTTCTTCCTCACGCCGCTGTTATATTTCCCTCACAAACTAAGTGCTTGCGCCCCTGAAGGGCGCGGTATTTAGTGCGCCTGAGCACGCTTTCGCCGTTTTGCATAACTGGCATGAAACCTGCAAATCATTCAGCGCAAACACACATCACGACCATATAACAATAAGCACTTCACTTGAGGGTTACCTATGAAAAAGCGAGTTCTGGCTCTTTCCCTGATGCTGGCCATGTCCAGCGCTGCGAGCGTGTTCGCTGCGGTACCAAAAACGCTGCGCATCGGGACAGACCCGACCTACCCGCCGTTTGAATCCAAGAATGCACAAGGCCAGTTAGTCGGCTTTGACATCGATCTGGCGAACGAAATCTGTAAGCGTATCGAGACCAAATGTACTTATGTGGAAAGTGATTTTGATGCACTGATCCCGTCGCTGAAAGCGAAGAAGATCGACGCTATCATCTCTTCTCTCTCCATCACCGAGAAACGTCAGGAAGAGATCGCCTTCTCTGAAAAACTTTACGCCGCCAATGCGCGTTTAGTGGCGAAGAAAGGTTCAAGCCTGCAACCGACCATCGAATCGCTGAAAGGTAAAAACATTGGTTTGCTGCAGGGCACCACTCAGGAAACCTACGCGAACGAAAACTGGCGTCCAAAAGGTGTCACCGTGACGCCATACGCCAACCAGGATCTGGTGTATCAGGATCTGGATGCGGGTCGTATCGATGCGGCTTTCCAGGATGAAGTGCAGGCGAGTGAAGGGTTCCTGAAACAGCCGGTTGGCAAAAACTATGCGTTTGCCGGTCCAGCGGTTAAAGATGACAAAATCTTTGGTGTCGGTACCGGTATGGGCTTACGCAAAGATGATGCCGACCTGAAAGCGGCCATCGATAAAGCGTTTGATGCCATGCGTAAAGATGGCACTTACGACAAGATTGCGAAGAAGTACTTTGATTTCAACGTATACGGCGATTAATTGTCCTGTTTTCTGACCTTGATGATTGATTTGCAGCAGGGTTGGTCATAACTATTCACTCCGGGCGCTTACTTATGTAAACTCCCGGGGTTCATACGCTTGCCGCCATCTACCCTGTGATTCAAATCCTGGTCAGGACTGTCCGTTAGTTGGGCAGCGTTTGTTATTTTCCCTCACGACAGGATCGAACCCATGCTGTATGGCTATTCTGAAGTAATCCTAAAAGGCACCCTGGTGACACTTGAGCTGGCACTCAGCTCCGTGGTGCTTGCCTTAGTGCTTGGCTTAATGGGCGCTGGCGCCAAACTCTCTCGCAGTCGCCTGCTGGTGATGATTGCTGAAGGCTACACCACCTTAATCCGCGGTGTACCTGATCTGGTTTTGATGTTGCTGATCTTCTACGGTCTGCAAATCGCCCTCAATACGGTCACTGATGCGCTGGGCATGGCGCAGTTTGATATCGATCCGATGGTGGCCGGTATCATCACACTTGGCTTCATCTATGGTGCCTATTTCACCGAAACCTTCCGGGGTGCTTTCCTCGCTGTGCCAAAAGGGCAGATTGAAGCGGCTACCGCTTTCGGTTTCACCGGTTCGCAAACTTTCCGTCGTATTTTGTTCCCGGCGATGATGCGTTTTGCGTTACCAGGTATTGGCAATAACTGGCAGGTGATTCTCAAAGCCACAGCGCTGGTGTCGCTGCTGGGGCTGGAAGACGTGGTGAAAGCCACGCAGCTGGCGGGTAAAAGTACCTGGCAGCCGTTCTACTTCGCGATCGTCGCGGGGGTGATTTATCTGGTGTTTACCACGCTGTCGAACGGCGTGCTGTGGTGGCTTGAACGCCGCTACACGGTGGGTGTGAAAAGGGCAAAGCTATGATCGATATTATTCAGGAGTATTGGAAACAGCTGCTCTGGACAGATGGTTACCGTTTTACCGGCGTCGCCATTACGTTGTGGTTGTTGATTCTTTCCGTGGTGATCGGTGGTTGTATGGCGGTGTTGCTGGCGATTGCGCGTGTATCGCCAAATCGTTATATCTCAACGCCCGTCTGGCTGTTCACCTATGTCTTCCGTGGTACGCCGCTGTATGTCCAGCTGCTGGTATTCTATTCCGGCATGTATACGCTGGAAGTGGTGAAAGGATCGGAGCTGCTGAATGCCTTCTTCCGCAGCGGCCTGAACTGTACGCTGCTGGCCTTTACGCTGAACACCTGCGCTTACACCACCGAAATTTTTGCCGGGGCCATTCGCGCGGTTCCCCATGGCGAAATTGAAGCGGCACGCGCTTACGGTTTCTCCCCGTTTAAAATGTATCGCTGCATCATACTACCGTCGGCGCTGCGTACCGCGCTGCCAGCCTACAGTAATGAAGTGATCCTAATGCTGCACTCCACCGCGCTGGCATTTACTGCCACGGTGCCAGATCTGTTGAAAATCGCGCGTGATATTAACTCGGCGACCTACCAGCCGTTTACCGCGTTTGGCATCGCTGCGGTGCTGTATCTGATTATCTCTTACGTGCTGATTAGCCTGTTCCGCAAGGCGGAACGCCGCTTCCTGGCGCACGTGAAACCCTCTTCATCGCATTGAGTATCACTATGGCTGACAACAAATTAAGCGTTACCGAACTGCACAAGCGTTACGGTGAACATGAAGTTTTGAAAGGCGTATCACTGCAGGCGAATGCCGGCGATGTGATCAGCATTATTGGCTCGTCCGGTTCCGGGAAAAGTACCTTCTTACGCTGCATTAACTTCCTCGAAAAGCCGAGCGAAGGCACCATTTCGGTTAACAACGAGCAAATCAATCTGGTGCGCGATACCGATGGACAGCTGAAAGTGTCCAACAAAGAGCAGCTGCGTTCACTGCGCACTCGTCTGACCATGGTGTTCCAGCACTTTAACTTGTGGAGCCATATGACGGTGCTGGATAACGTCACCGAAGCGCCAATCCAGGTGCTGGGGCTGAGCAAAGCCGAAGCGCGTGAGCGTGCGATTAAATATCTGGATAAAGTCGGCATTGATGAGCGTGCGCGTGCTAAATATCCGGTGCATCTTTCGGGCGGTCAGCAGCAGCGTGTGTCCATTGCCCGCGCCCTGGCGATGGAGCCGGAAGTGCTGTTATTTGATGAACCGACTTCTGCGCTCGATCCCGAGTTAGTCGGCGAAGTGCTGCGCATCATGCAGAAACTGGCTGAAGAGGGTAAAACCATGGTGGTGGTGACGCATGAGATGGAGTTTGCTCGTCATGTTTCCAATCACGTGATTTTCCTGCATCAAGGCAAGATTGAAGAGCAGGGCTCGCCAGATGAGCTTTTCGGCAACCCGAAAAGCCCACGTTTGCAGCAGTTCCTGTCGGGATCGCTGAAGTAAATTTTGCACGATGGTTAAGGCGATGGAAGCGGGGGCAGAGGAGTAAAGCATCCCGCGCCAGGGATGGCGCGGGATGAGGCCCAGGGATGGTTTATGCCGTCTTTACGATCTGCCCCCCGCTTCCTGAGCAGGCGCTGAAAACTCACTCCCGCAGTAACCTCAGCGCCGTATCTTCATCGGTTACCAGTCCCGATACCCAGCCGCCCTGCAATGCAGCCCGAATCGCCGGATACTTCCGCTCGCTGCCGGAAAAACCAATAATCTTGCGCTGTGTCTGGCTCTCCAGCAATACGCTGGTCAGTAGCTCATCGGTTTCGCCCCACACGCGCTCACCTTGCTGATTGAAAAAGTGACCGAGCATTTCGCCCACCACGCCGCGTGCATTCAGTGCCTCAACCTGTGCATCGGTGATAAATCCTTCGGCATTTAACGGACAACCCGGCATCACTTCCCCAATCCCCACAAAAGCCACGTCCGCCTGCAATGCGCGATCGGTGACGCGCTGATACACCTGATGCTGCACCCACATCGCTTTATCCTGTGGTGTGTCGGCGTACAGCGGCGCAGGAATGAAGAAATACTTGCCCTGCATCTTTTCGGCCATTTTCAACGGCACATCGTAGCGTGTACCGGAATCATCGCGTGCAATCGCCCCAATCATCGAAACGCACTGATGCTGCGGACGATCCACCCAAGGCAATGCATCTATCATTGAGCGTAGAGTCTTGCCCGAACCAATGCCAAATACCTGCGGCGCTTCCTCATTGATAAACTGTGACATCACCGCCGCGCCTTCCACCGCCAGCATCTGCTGAATGGCATCATCGTTCAGATTGGCCGACGGCACCACGCGGCACAGATCCAGACCAAATTTCTCCTGCACCTCGCGCGCCAGCTGCAAACAGTGGGTGACGGGATGATCGATTTTTACGCTCACCATGCCCATCTCGCGTGCGCTGGAGACCAGACGCTGCGCCACCTGACGTGACAATCCCAATGCCTGCGCAATCTCTTGCTGCGTGACGCCTGCAACGTAGTACATCCACGCGGCACGTGCGGCCAGCTCCTGCTTTTTCTCTTCTCTGCTCATCACGCTGTTCCGTCAAAACTGATGCGACATCTTAGCGCGTGTTTTACGAAATGCACTAACTGAGCAAAAGCCCTAAAAAAGAGCAAATGTATTATTTGTGATAAGGCTCGCAGAACGATCCTCACCACGCACACTATGCTACCTGTCATCGGGCAAATGCCCTGTCTTGTGGCAAATGTTTAATTGAGGCGATTATGACCAATCAATCAGTGTGGATGCACATCGGCGCGGGATCATTTCATCGGGCACATCAGGCGTGGTATCTGCATAAACTGCGCGAGCAGGGAGACGAAAGCTGGAGCATCGCGCTCGGCAATATCCGCAATGACGCTGTTTCGCTGCTCAATCAGTTAGCGGCGCAGAACGGCGAATATGTGCTGGAAACCGTGACGCCAGAAGGTGAGCGCGATTACGAAACCATCACCTCGCTGCGCAAAATCTTGCCGTGGGACAGTGAAATTAGCGCGCTGGTTGAGCAGGGGGCCAATCCGCAAACCCGTGTAATTGGCTTTACCGTGACTGAAGCGGGCTACTACCTGACACCTGAATTTAAATTGGATCTCAATCAGGCAGACGTGAAGGCCGATCTGGATGGCGACATCCGCACTATTTATGGCGCACTCAGCCGCATCCTGACAGCGCGTGTTGCACAAGGTGGCGCGCCGGTCACACTGCTGAACTGTGACAACCTGCGCCATAACGGCGAGCGTTTCCGTGAGGGGTTCCTCGCCTTCCTTGCCGCCAAAGGCGATACCGCGCTGGCAGATTGGGTGCGCACGCAGACCACTTCACCGAATACCATGGTCGATCGCATCACACCGCGCCCTACGCCGGATGTGGCGGAGCGCGTGCAAGCCGCAACCGGCAAACAGGATAGGGCAGCGGTGATGGCGGAATCCTTTATTCAGTGGGTGATTGAGGATGACTTTATTGCCGGGCGTCCGGCGCTGGAAAAAGTCGGCGTTGAGCTGGTCGAATCGGTGCTGCCGTGGGAAGAGGCGAAAATCCGCATCCTCAATGCGACACATGCCGCGATTGCCTGGGCGGGCACGCTGATTGGCTTGAACTATATCGATGACAGCACGCGTCATCCGGCGATTTATCAACTGGCGCACGACTATGTCACCCAGGATGTCATTCCCTCTCTGTCGCCCAGCCCGCTTGATTTAGCCGATTACCGCGACGTGGTGCTGGCCCGCTTTAGCAACCCATACATCAAAGACACCAACCAGCGCGTGGGTGCTGATGGCCTGTCCAAAATTCCCGGCATGGTGACGCCAACCCTGCAGGAGTGCTACCAGCGCGGTGCGCAGCCCAGTGCAACAGCGGTGATTCCGGCACTGTTCTTCCTGTTCATGCAGCGCTGGGCCAATGACGATCTGCCTTACACCTATCAGGATGGTGCGCTGCAAGCCGATGCGCTGCGCAAACAATTCGGCAGCGCCGACCCATTAAAATCCTTCCTGAGTGATAACGCGCTGTTTGCGGAACTGGCCAACGATAAGGCGTTTCATGCGCTGGTGACGCGTCGTGTTGAGAGTTTGCAGCAGTGGCTGAAACAGCCAGAACTGGCGGCGGTGTAATCATGTATCTCGGCATCGATATCGGCACCTCAGAACTTAAAGCGCTGATCGTTAATACACACGGCGAGATTGTGGCGTCTCAGCACGCCACGCTGGCTGTGCAGCGCCCACATCCCCACTGGGCAGAACAGGATCCCGAACGCTGGTGGCAAGCCTGCACCGAAGTGCTGGCGGGATTACGTCATCAATCCCCTGATGCGTGGGCCGCGATCCGTGCCATCGGCTTATCCGGTCAGATGCATGGCGCTGTGCTGCTGGATGCGGACGGCAAGGTGTTGCGTCCATGCATCTTGTGGAACGACACGCGCAGTGCGCCGCAGTGTGATGTGCTGCGTAAATGCTATCCGCAGATGATGGCGATCAGCGGCAACATGATCATGCCCGGCTTCACCGCGCCGAAACTGCGCTGGGTGGCAGAGCATGAGCCGGCAATCTTCAGCCGCATCGATAAGGTTTTGCTGCCAAAAGATTACCTGCGCTGGCGTCTTACCGGGCGCTTTGTCAGTGAACCTTCCGATGCTGCCGGCACGTTGTGGCTGGATGTGGCGCAGCGTGATTGGTCTGATGAACTGTTGGGAATAACGGGCCTGACGCGCGCGCAGATGCCTGAGCTGGTAGAAGGCAGCGCGGTGAGTGGCCACTTGCAAGCGGCACTCGCGAGCGAGTGGGGCTTATCCACTTCGGTGACGGTGGCCGGTGGTGGTGGTGACAATGCCGCTTCAGCGGTCGGTGTGGGTGCGGTCAATCCCGGTGATGCCTTTATCTCATTGGGCACGTCCGGCGTGATCTTCGTGGTGAACGATCGCTTACAGGCCGATCCTCAATCTGGGGTGCATGCCTTCTGCCATGCGTTACCGGGCCGCTGGCATCAAATGAGTGTGATGCTCAGCGCCGCCAGTTGCCTGCGCTGGTTGTGCAATCTGCTGTCGGTGAGTGAAAGCCAGTTGATGGAGGAGATGGTACAGCTCAGCGATGAGCAACTGCGGAGTGCCCCGATATTCTTGCCCTACCTGTCAGGTGAGCGCACGCCGCATAACGATCCTGATGCCTCCGGTTCTTTCTTCAATCTTCGCCACGAAACACCGCGTGCCTTGCTGGGCTATGCAGTGATCGAAGGCGTGGCATTTGGACTGGCGGATGGGTTAGCCGTGCTCGGTGACGCTCAGCATCACATTCAGCAATGCAGCCTGACCGGCGGTGGTGCGCGTAGCACGCTGTGGGCACAGCTGATTGCCGATGTGCTGCAACTGCCTATCGTCACCCACCCGGCCAGCGCATCCGGTGCACTGGGCGCCGCGCGTTTAGCGTGGCTGGCGGATGGCGGTCTTGAGCATGAGGTGTGTCTGAAACCGGCGATACAGGCGCGCTACCAGCCGGACGTGACGCGCGGTGCGGTGCTGCAACAGCGGCTGCGTCTGTTCCGCGAACTCTACATCCAACAACAACAGGTGCGCAGCTTGCTGCCTGCATAACGGCTTACCAAACAGAAGGTGATGGTGATGCAATCGAACGAATACTGGTTTGGCTTACCGAAAAAGATGTTCTGGGGCTTCCTCGCTATCGCGATTTTCATGGCGGGTGATGGCTTTGAAATGGCGTTTCTGTCGCGCCATATCACCGACATGGGCTTTACACCTGCGCAATCTGCGGTGGTATTTACTTTCTATGGTTTAGCGGCAGCGCTGGCGGCCTGGGCGTCTGGCGTGGTGGCTGAGCTGATCACCCCGCAGCGCGCGATGATGATTGGCTTTGTGCTGTGGATCGTGATGCATGCGCTGTTTATGTCGCTGGGGCTTGGTCTGCGCAACTATCCGCTGATGGTGCTGTTCTACGGCATCCGCGGGCTGGCTTATCCGCTGTTTATCTACTCGTTCATGATGATGCTGGTGCAGGTCTTGCCACGTGAGAAACTGGCAGCAGCTACCGGCTGGTTCTGGGCAATGTATTCCGTCGGCATCGGCGTGGTCGGCAGCTATTTGCCAAGCCTGACCATCCCGATGCTGGGGGAAACCGGGACGCTGTGGCTGGCGATTATCTGGGTGGCCTGTGGTGGAATTCTGGCGTACTTCAGTCTGCGCAACGTGCCGGTGGATCGCTCACGTGTGAATTTGCCGATGCGTGACAAAATGACCGAGATGTCGCGGGCCGTGACCATCCTGTTCACGAATCAGCACGTGTTTTATGCCTGCCTGATTCGCATTATCAACACGCTGTCGCTGTTTGGTTTTGCCATCATCATGCCACTGCTGTTTGTCGATCGTCTCGGCTTCACTATCTCTGAATGGCTGCAGATCTGGGCGGTGTTCTTCTTTGTTACCATTTTCACCAACATCTTCTGGGGCATCACCGGTGAGAAGCTAGGCTGGATCCGTCAGGTGCGCTGGTTTGGTTGCCTGGGAATGGCGATTTCCAGTCTGATGTTTTATTACCTGCCGCTGTATGCCGGCCACAACTTCTGGGTGGCGCTGATTCCGGCAGTGATGCTGGGGATCTTTGTGGCGGCATTTGTACCGATGACGGCGGTATTTCCAACGCTGGAACCGCATCATAAAGGTGCCGCCGTCTCGATCTACAACCTGTCGGCGGGCCTGAGCAATTTCGTGGCTCCGGCTATCGCCTCAGTGATGCTGCCGTTCTTTGATATCGTCGGGGTGGTATGGGCTTATACCGCGCTGTATGTGTTTGCGGGGCTGCTGACCTTTATCATTCGCGTGCCGCAGCCGGGACACACGCGTGAAGCGAGGGCGGTGAAATCGCGAGTAGCGGAACAACGCAGCTAAGCGAAAAACGGCGGCTCAGGGCCGCCGTCTGTTTATCAGACTACATCCTGCAGCGCTTCCTGCAAATCATACCAGCGGAAGCCAAAACCCGACTCCTCCAGCCGTTTCGGCAAAACATGCTGCCCACCCAGCACCAGCACGGCAGATTCTCCCATCATCAACTTAATCGCGCTGGCTGGGGTGCGCATAAACGCCGGTCGATGCATCACGTGGCCGAGTGTGGCGGCGAACTGCTCATTGCGCACCGCATAAGGCGCAACCATATTGAACGGTCCGCTCAGGTCGTTATTGTCGATCAGCCAGATGATCGCGTTAACCAGATCGTCAATGTGAATCCACGGCAGATACTGCTTCCCACTGCCAATCGGACCGCCGACGCCAAGTTTGAACGGTAGCTTCATTTTTGCCAGCGCGCCGCCTTCCTCTGCCAGCACTACGCCAGTGCGTAATAAACAAACCCGGGTGCGATCGCTCTGTGCATTAAGTGCCAGCTGTTCCCAACGTGCACACAGGGCATGAGTGAACTCATCGTGACCGGGATCGTCTTCCGTTAATACCAGATCGCCGGTATCACCATAAAAACCGGTCGCGGATCCGGAAATTAAAAAATGCGGTGGGTTGCTGCTGGCGTGGATCAGCGAAACGATTTGCTCGGTGATCTGCCAGCGACTTTCACACAGCCGCTGTTTCTGTTGTTCGGTCCAGCGTTTATCGGCGATCGGCTCGCCCGCCAGATTAATCACGCCATCAATACCGTCGAGATCGGTTTGCTGATTGATACCGGACCATAGCGAAACGCGAGGATCCAGTTTGTCCCGTGCCGCCGCGACATCTCGGGTGACGACGTTCACCTGATGTCCGAGCAACAGCAGACGCGGTATCAAATGGCGACCTATCAAACCTGTGCCACCGGTAATAAGCAGGTGCATGCTGAGCCTCCTTGTAATTTATTTTCTGCTCAGACTGATCATAGAAGAGAAGCGCACGGATAGCGTGACAGCGCTTACGCTAATGAAGAAAAAGGGAAAGTTTGTGTTGGTCTTAAGGTCAAAGATCCGACCAGCACACCATTGCCTTAACAAATAAAAATCGGTAAATAGAAAGCACACCTGATGCTTATTGAGGCAGCCGATGAACTATCCATCCATCACCTTGTGGTCCGATGCATCCTTTTTCAGCCCTTACGCTATGTCTGTCTACGTTGCACTCACCGAGAAAGGCATTCCTTTCACCCTGAAGCGCGTGGACCTGGCGCAAAACGCCCAGCTTGATGATGACTACCGCGCGCTGTCGCTGACCTGTCGCGTACCTACGCTGCAGATTGATGATCTGGTGCTCAATGAATCTTCAGCGATTGCTGAATACCTTGAAGAGCGTTTTCCGGCCCCTGAATTCGAGCGTCTCTATCCACGCGATCGTGAAAAGCGTGCGCACGCGCGTGAAGTGCAGGCGTGGTTGCGCAGTGATTTAATGGCGCTGCGTGCTGAGCGTCCGACGGAAGTACTGTTTGCCGGCGAGCGCTTTGCGCCATTAACCCCGGCAGGCGAGCAGGCGGCAAGCAAGTTGATTGCGGCGGTTCAGCGTCTGCTTCCGGATGGACAACAAAACCTGTTTGGTGAATGGTCGATTGCCGACACCGATTTGGCAGTGATGATTAACCGCCTGGCACTGCATGGCGACACGTTACCGGTGAAATTGCAGCATTACGCCGAGTTTCAGTGGCAACGCGCGTCAGTGCAATTGTGGCTGGCCGAATCGGGTAAATCGCGCTAAGCACGAAGAGCCTTGCGGAGGCGAAAAGAACGCTTTACCTTACCGCTCATTCTAATAAGGCATCGCAAACAGGCGCGTGCTGGGCACGCCGAAAACAGAAAAGGGTTACGGATGGTGGATCAAACGGCAGATAGCGGTATCGAGTGGGTTGATATCGTTAGTGAAGAGAACGAAGTCATTGCGCAGGCCAGCCGTGCGCAGATGCGTGCGCAGAATTTGCGTCATCGTGCGACCTACATCGTGGTGCATGATGGTATGGGCAAAATTCTGGTGCAGCGTCGTACTGAAATCAAAGACTTCATGCCGGGTATGCTCGATGCGACCGCCGGTGGCGTAGTGCAGAGTGGTGAAGACATGCTGGAATCTGCACGCCGTGAAGCGGAAGAAGAGTTAGGGATCGCCGCAGTGCCGTTTGCCGAGCATGGTAAATTCTACTTCGAAGATGAGCACTGCCGCGTCTGGGGCGGATTGTTTAGCTGTGTGTCACATGGCCCATTCGCCATGCAGGAAGAAGAAGTGGATGAAGTGTTCTGGATGACGCCAGAAGAGATCACTGCACGCTGCGATGAATTCACCGACGACTCACTGAAAGCCGTATCACTGTGGCTGAGCCGCAACAGCGATGCCGCGCGTCGCAAGCAGAGCAGCGAATCCTGATTCCCGCGACGTTCGAACAAGGCGCCCAACGGCGCCTTTGTTGTTTCTAATGCTCACGTAAAATGTCTTTGAGCAGTTGCAGGGCCTTATCAAACTGTGGCTGCGGAATCGTCAGCGGATACAGAAAACGGATCACATTACTGTGTACGCCACAGGTCAGTAAAATCAGCCCTTGTGCCAGCGCCTGTAACTGAATCGCTTTGGTGATTTCTGCTGATGGTCGGCCTGCGTCATCCTGAAACTCTGCCGCAACCATTGAGCCGTACCCACGCACCTCAGCAAGGGATGCGCATCCAGCACTCCGCAAAGTGGCACTGAGCTGTTCGCCCAATTGATTAGCGCGTGCGCACAGCTGTTCTTCATCAATAATATCCAGCACGGCATGCGCGGCGGCTATCGCGGGCGGGCTACCCGCATAAGTGCCACCTAAACCACCCGGTTCAGGGGCATCCATCACTTCGGCACGCCCGGATACGGCCGATAACGGAAACCCGCCCGCCAGACTTTTTGCCATGGTGATCAAATCTGGCTGCACATCGTAATACTCAGTGGCGAACAGCTTGCCGGTGCGTGCAAAACCGCTCTGAATCTCATCGGCGATTAACAAAATGCCGTGAAGATCGCATAAGGCACGTAACGCAGATACAAATGCTGGTGGCGCAATATAAAAACCGCCTTCGCCCTGCACGGGTTCGAAAATAATCGCCGCCACCTGCTGTGGGCTGATATCACTGCGGAAAATGGCCTCAAGACTCTCCAATGCCTGATGCACGCTCACATTGTGCAGCGCATTAGGGTAGTGAGCATGAAACACCGAGCCGGCAAACGGACCAAAGCCGGTTTTGTAAGGCACGACTTTGCCCGTCAACGACATGGTCATATTGGTGCGCCCGTGGAATGCGCCAGTGAACGCAATAACGCCGGGACGGCCCGTCGCCGCGCGGGCAATCTTCACCGCATTCTCCACTGCTTCTGCACCGCTGGAAAAGAAGGTGGTTTTCACCTCGCCGCTAATGGGCACGCGCTGGTTAAGCCGCTCAGCGAGATGAATATAATTCTCGTAAGGAATGACCTGAAACGCGGTATGGGTAAAGCAATCCAGCTGCTGCTGCACGGCCGCCATCACTTTAGGATGACGATGTCCGGTATTCAGCACCGCAATGCCTGCCGCAAAGTCAGTGTATTCACGCCCATTCTGATCCCAAACCGTGGCGTTTTCCGCCTTAACCGCATAGAAATCACACATCACACCCACACCGCGCGGCGTGGCCTTCAATCGACGACGGTGCACATCACTGTTGCTCATCATTCACCTCGCAAGTCACGGGAGCCTGAGATCAGTGTGAGCGGCGGGATGTTTTTTCGCCAGTGAACCACTCTGACAAACAGTAAGAATGCTGAGGTGTGCACCACAAAAGTGATGATGGAGTGTTAAGGGCAGGGAAGAAGAGTGCCCACTGAAACGCACGATAAATTCTCCCCTGACAAACAGTAAGAATGTAGAGGTATGCACCCCTAAAGCGATGATCAAGTTTGAAAGACAGGGAAGGCCAGTGCGAAGAGCGAAGCGTCCGCGCCATGGACGGCGCGGCCGATCTGCAGGGATGCGTTAATCCTTCGCGATCGGACTGGCCTTCCCTGTCGTTTGCTCCGAGGTTTCAGCGACAATTGCACCCATCTAACAGCAACAACAGCACCCAACCTTCACCACCCACCAATCTTAAAGCAAAAAAAAAGAGCACAAGGTCTAACCCTCATGCTCTCCACATTCAGCGGCAAGAAAAAGAAATTAGCCTTCCGCCTGCTGTGACTGAATCGCGGTCAGTGCGATGGTATAAACAATGTCATCCACCAACGCGCCACGTGACAGATCGTTCACTGGCTTACGCATACCTTGCAACATCGGCCCGATAGAAATCAGGTCTGCCGAACGCTGTACCGCTTTATAAGTGGTATTGCCGGTGTTCAGATCCGGGAAGATAAACACGGTCGCACGACCTGCAACCGCTGAGTTTGGCGCTTTTGATTTCGCCACATCTTCCATAATCGCTGCGTCATACTGCAACGGACCATCGATCACCAGGTCAGGACGTTTCTCCTGCGCGATACGCGTCGCTTCACGCACCTTCTCAACATCGCTACCCGCACCAGAGTTACCGGTTGAGTAAGAAATCATCGCCACGCGTGGATCGATACCAAAGGCCTTAGCAGAGTCCGCAGATTGAATAGCGATCTCTGCCAGCTGCTCAGGGTTCGGATCCGGGTTAATCGCGCAGTCACCGTACACCAGCACCTGCTCAGGCAGCAGCATAAAGAACACTGAAGACACCAGTGAACTGTTCGGTGCGGTCTTGATCAACTGCAACGGCGGACGAATGGTATTGGCGGTAGTATGCACAGCACCTGACACCAAACCGTCCACTTCGCCACGCTCCAGCATCATGGTGCCGAGCATCACGTTATCTTCCAGCTGCTCCTGCGCGACCACTTCGGTCATGCCCTTGCTCTTACGCAACTCAACCAAACGCGGCACATAATTCTCGCGCACCACTTCTGGATCGACAATCTCAATGCCTTGGCCCAGCACCACACCCTGAGCGGCAGCCACACGCTGGATCTCGTCAGGGTTACCCAACAGTACACAAGATGCAATGCCACGCTCGGCACAAATCGCCGCCGCTTTCACCGTACGCGGCTCGTCGCCTTCTGGCAGCACAATGCGTTTGCCTGCTTTACGTGCCAGCTCGGTCAGTTGATAACGGAAGGCTGGTGGAGACAGACGACGGCTACGTTCGGAAGTCGCAGTGAGTGATTCCACCCAATCGGCATCGATAAAGCTGGCCACATACTCCTGCACCTTCTCAATGCGCTGGGTATCATCTGCAGGCACTTCCAGATTAAAGCTCTGCAGGCTCAGTGAGGTCTGCCAGGTATTGGTTTTCACCATAAATACCGGCAGGCCCGTCTGGAAGGCACGTTCACACAGACGCGCAATCGGTGCTTCAATCTGATAACCACCGGTCAGCAACACGGCACCGATCTCAATACCGTTCATGGCGGCGAGACAAGCTGCAACCAGCACGTCTGGACGATCGGCCGATGTCACCAGCAGTGAACCCGGACGGAAGTGCTCCAGCATATGCGGAATGCTACGTGCGCAGAACGTCACAGATTTTACGCGGCGGGTCTGGATCTCACCTTCGTTAATGATCTCTGCATTCAGATGACGGCACATATCGATGGCACGCGTGGCGATCAGATCGAAACTCCACGGCACACAACCCAAAATCGGCAATGGGCTGTTAGCAAACAGCTGCTTAGGATCGATATTGGCAATATTTGCTTTCGTCGAATCATCGAAAATTTCAGACAGGTCAGGGCGCGTACGACCCTGCTCATCCACGGGCGCGTTCAGTTTATTAATGATCACGCCGGTGATGTTTTTGTTCTTACTGCCGCCAAAGCTGCTTTGCGTTAATTCAATGCGCTCTTTCAACTGCGCAGGCGAATCATTGCCCAGCGCCGTCACGAACACGATCTCCGCATTCAGGGTCTTGGCGATTTCATAGTTCAGCGAAGAGGCGAACTGATGCTTACGGGTTGGCACCAGCCCTTCAACCAACACCACTTCCGCGTCTTGCGCATTGGCGTGGTAGTTAGCGATGATCTCTTCCATCAACACGTCTTGCTGGTTCGAACCCAGCAGTGACTCAACGCGTGACATCTGCAGCGGTTCAGCGGCAGGGATTGCGGAGTTTTTACGGATGATGGTGGTGGTCTGATCTGGCGCATCGCCGCCCGCACGTGGCTGGGCAATTGGCTTGAACACGCTCAGGCGAACGCCTTTGCGCTCCATGGCACGGATCACGCCGAGGCTGACGCTGGTCAGGCCGACGCTGGTGCCGGTGGGGATGAGCATGATTGTACGTGACACTATAAAAACCTCTCAGGTGTTGCAGACTAGCCAAAACAACTCCGTCAGCCTGAGCTGACGGAGAGAAGTGTATTTAAGCGGTCAGACGCGCGGCGTCCTGGGCGATAACCAACTCTTCGTTGGTTGGGATCACCACGGCCGGGCGGGTGCCCTCTTTATTGATGAAGCCTGACTTACCGAAGCGGGCAGCGAGGTTGCGCTCATGATCCACTTCAAAGCCCAGCAGACCCAGTTTCGCCAGCGCCAGCTCACGCACCATCGCCGCGTTCTCACCGATACCACCGGTGAACACCACGGCATCCAGACGACCTTCCATCAGCGCGGTATAGCTGCCGATGTATTTCGCCAGACGATGGCAGAACACGTCCATCGCGCGCTTAGCATCTTCTTTGGTCGCGTAGTTATCTTCAACGTAGCGGCAGTCGCTGGTAACTTCGGTCAGACCTAACAGGCCAGACTCTTTGGTCAGGAGCTTATTGATCGCATCCACGCTCATACCGAGTGTGTCATGCAGGAAGAACACGATAGCCGGGTCGATATCACCACTGCGGGTGCCCATCACCAGACCTTCCAGCGGTGTCAGACCCATTGAAGTATCGACGCACTGGCCGTTACGGATAGCAGAGACTGAACCGCCGTTGCCGAGGTGGCAAGTAATAATATTCAGTTCATTAACCGGCTTGTTCAGCATTTTGGCGGCTTCCTGCGTCACATAGTAGTGGCTGGTGCCGTGTGCGCCGTAGCGACGAACGCCGTGCTCTTTGTACAGTTTGTACGGCAGAGCATAAAGATATGACTCTTCCGGCATAGTCTGATGGAATGCCGTATCAAAAACCGCCACATTCTTATCTGACAGATGAGGGAAGTTCTTCAGTGCTTCGTCGATACCGATCAGATGCGCCGGGTTGTGTAGCGGAGCAAAAGAGGAAGCATCTTTAATGCCCTGAATCACCGATTCATCGATGATCACCGATTGAGTCAGCTGCTCGCCGCCGTGAACGATACGATGGCCGATTGCAGCGATTTGTGCCGAAAGCTCTGGTTTTTGTGCCAGAATAGTTTTAACAATGAAGTTCAGCGCTTCACTGTGCGCTGCACCTGCGCCGAGAGGCGCTTCTTGTTTGCTGCCTTCCAGTTTCCATTTGATACGCGCTTCAGGTAAATGGAAACACTCCGCCAGACCTGACAGATATTCGTCACCGGTGGCTGGATTGAGGATGGCAAACTTAAGTGAAGAGCTGCCGCAGTTCAGAACCAGTACTAACTTCGTTGACATGGAAGTACCTATTGATTAAAGAGTGGCTAAAAATAACGCAATCAGACTAACAGCGTAGCCCATGAATGCTGGTAGATTAATGATTAACATCATGCGGTAGTCAAAAAGAGACCGACATGCAAAAAAATTTCGGTAATTTTACGCAGATTTTTGAAATCTGCTTAGCGAAACATGGCTCTAAACCGCTCTTTTATTGAGCTGAAGCTTCCGGTAATGTTGCTAAAACGGCGTCAGAATACCCACTGTCACCCGCAAAGACAAAATCTTTTGAAGGATGTCACGTAAAGTTGTGTAGTTATCATTTTATTTTAATCGTTGCAGAATTAGTTGAGGTCTATCATGGCGAATGACACAAGCAATCCCGGCTGGTTTGGTTTATTCCAGAACGGTCAGCGTTACATGAAGACCTGGCCAGCTGATAAGCGTCTGGCACCGATGTTCCCGGAAAACCGCGTGGTGACGGCAACGCGTTTTGCCATCCGCTTTATGCCCCCGCTGGCGATTTTCACCCTGACGTGGCAAATCGCCATGGGTGGACAGCTGGGGCCAGCCATCGCCACCGCCTTGTTTGCCTGCAGTCTGCCGATGCAGGGATTGTGGTGGCTGGGTAAACGCTCCATCACGCCGTTACCGCCGACGTTGCTGCACTGGTTTCACGAAGTGCGCGCAAAACTCGAAGAAGCGGGACAGGCGATCGCCCCCGTTGACGGTAAACCGACTTATCAGGCTCTGGCTGACGTATTAAAGCGCGCCTTCAAACAGCTCGATCGTACCTTCCTCGACGATCTTTGATCGAGTATCCCCTTTTACTGCCAGAGAATGTGTGCAGTAACCGGGTCCAAATCAAAGAAAAGTGATGCGGGCAAACACGCATCGCTTTCCTTGTGTAATCATTTATCCATTGTTTAAATCTTAAGCGGCCGTGATGGCCCGGGAGCGAACCGTGGAAATGACCCATGCACAACGACTGATTCTCTCTAATCAATACAAAATGATGGCGATGCTGGAGCCGGAAAATGCCGAGCGCTATCGTCGTTATCAGACCATCATCGAGCGAGGTTACGGCCTGCAACTGCGCGAACTCGACAAAGAGTTTGGCGAGTTAACGGAAGCCACCTGCCGCCAGCTTATCGACATCATGGAAATGCACCATGCGCTGCATGTCTCCTGGTCGAACCTGAAAGAAGCCAATAATATCGAAGAGCGCCGTCTGGCGTTTCTCGGCTTTGATGCGGCCACCGAGGCGCGCTATCTCGGCTATGTGCGCTTTATGGTGAACGTCGAAGGACGCTACACCCATTTTGATTCTGGAACTCACGGCTTCAATGCTCAGACGCCGATGTGGGAAAAATACCAACGTATGCTGGCGGTGTGGCACACTTGTCCGCGTCAGTATCATCTTAGCGCGAACGAAATCGCGCAGATTCTCAATGCCTGAATAAGGAGCGACGCGTGGAGTACAGGGGTTTTCTGTTTGATTTGGACGGTACGTTGGTGGATTCGTTGCCTGCGGTGATCCGCGCATGGTCATTGTGGGGCGAGCGCCAGGGTCTTGCGGCGGAAGAAGTCCTGAACTTCATACACGGTAAGCCAGCGATCAATTCACTGCGCCATTTTATGGCAGGCCAGTCTGAAGAGGCGATTCAGGCGGAGTTTATGTGGCTTGAGCGTTTAGAAGCAGAAGACACGCAGGGCGTGCAAGCGATTCCGGGGGCGAAGGCATTGCTCGCCACACTCAACGAACTGCAGATTCCCTGGGCGATAGTGACCTCAGGATCTATCCCGGTGGCTCACGCGCGTCACAAAGCGGCGGGTTTACCGATGCCGGAAGTGTTCATTACCGCAGAAAATATCAAACTGGGTAAACCGAACCCGGAGCCGTATCTGCTGGGTGCTGAACGCCTGGGACTGCCTGCAGCGGAATGTGTTGTGGTTGAAGATGCGCCAGCGGGCATTATTGCCGGGTTGGAAGCGGGCAGTGCAGTGGTTGCGGTTAATGCCCCCACGGATGCCCCGCGCCTGAATGAAGTGACCTGGCAGGTGAAAACACTGGAACCGCTGGTGGTTTCACCTACAGAAAACGGCATGTTTACACTTTCTGCCAACGTCTGACAGAACGGGCCATAGCGGCCCGTTTTTTATAATGGGGTATCCTGAGAAATTTCATCCAGCGACAGGCTAAAGCTTGGAATGAATATCTCTACAAAGTAATCCATTTCGGGGGAACGACGCTGTGACAATGTTTTCTCCAGACGTGCCTTAGCCAGCAAAAACTCGTTATTTCCTGCTGACAGCTCTTCCAGACATTTCACGTAGGCGCACAGCGCGTCAGCCTGCTTCACCACCGCTTGTTCACTCTCGCTATGCAAATGCTCGTCAATCAACGGACGGTAGTCATCCTGCAATTCCGGCGGCAACATCTCGATCAACTTCTGCTGAGCGATCTTTTCGATCTTTTTGTACTCATGAGCAATTTGCGCGTTGTAATACTTCACCGGCGTGGGTAAATCACCGGTCAGCACTTCACTGGCATCGTGATACAGCGCCAGCATCGCAATACGCTCTGCATTGAGATTGCCGTTAAATTTTTTGTTTTTGATGATGGCCAACGCATGCGCCACCATCGCCACCTGAAGACTGTGTTCAGAAACGTTTTCGGTGCGCACGTTGCGCATCAGTGGCCAGCGATTGATCAGTTTAAGACGGGAGAGGTGGGCAAAAAAATGGCTACGGGTCATAAACGGTTCCTGTTCTCACGGCGGGGAAGGAGGGCCTTCCCCGAGATGAAAACAGTATATACCCTTCAGACTTCAGGTTGCATGTGCGTCAGTTTACTGACGATAACCTTGCAGGAAACGACCAAATTTATTGATCGCCATTTCCAGATCATCAACACGTGGCAAGGTGACGATGCGCACGTGATCCGGCCATGGCCAGTTAAAGGCGGTACCCTGAACCAGTAGCACTTTCTCTTGTAACAGGAAATCCAGCACCATTTTTTGATCGTCAAAGATGTTGAATTTCTTGGGATCGATGCGCGGGAACATGTACAAAGCGCCTTGCGGTTTCACGCAGCTGACGCCCGGAATGTCGTTGATCAATTCCCAGGCACGTTGGCGCTGTTCATACAAACGACCACCAGGTGCAATAAACTCGCTGATACTTTGATAGCCACCTAACGCCGTTTGAATCGCATGCTGAGCAGGCACGTTGGCGCACAAACGCATCGACGCCAGCATCTCCAGCCCTTCGATATAGCCCTTAGCGTGTTTCTTCGGACCGTTTAACACCATCCAACCCTGACGGAATCCCGCAACACGGTAGGTTTTAGACAGGCCATTAAAGGTCACGGTCAGCAGATCCGGCGCCAGTGCCGCAATCGAATGGTGCTGTGACTCGTCATACAAAATCTTGTCGTAGATTTCGTCAGCGAAAATGATCAGGTTGTGCTGACGCGCAATCTCCACCACTTCCATCAGCAGTTCTTTGCTGTACACCGCACCCGTTGGGTTGTTCGGGTTAATGATGACGATGCCACGCGTGCGCGGGGTTATCTTACTGCGGATATCGTCCAAATCCGGGAACCAGCCCGCAGACTCATCACACAGATAATGCACAGCTTTACCGCTCGACAGCGACACGGCTGCCGTCCATAACGGATAATCTGGCGCAGGTACCAGCATCTCATCACCACTGTTCAGCAATGCTTGCATCGCCTGCACAATCAGTTCAGAGACACCGTTACCAATGTAGATATCTTCGACGGTAACATCGCGCATATCACGCGCCTGGTAGTGCTGCATAATCGCTTTACGCGCCGAATACAGCCCTTTTGAATCACAATAGCCTTGCGAACTCGGCAGGTTGCGAATCACATCAACCAGAATTTCATCAGGGGCTTCAAAACCAAACGGGGCAGGGTTGCCGATGTTGAGTTTGAGAACTTTATTACCTTCTTCTTCCAGACGCTTAGCTTCTTTCAGTACCGGGCCACGGATGTCATAACAGACATTTTCCAGCTTGCCGGATTTATCAATTTGAAAATTCATCGTTACCGCCTTAACGGGCAGAGTCCTTTAACCTGCCACCAAAATCAAACCTGCCCAATTTACTCCTCTCACTGTCACAAAAGAAGGGCGGCTTAAGGTTTTGGCGCGTTTGCCAATGATTCCTGTCTTGGGTGGCGTAAAACGCAGTTTGTGAAGGTTAATCTGGTTAATAACTCTATTGTTTGATTTTTTTGTAATATAAAATGCTGGTGGTTTGTGCTGGCACTGTAAAGCTGCTAATCCATGGGTAATGGAGGTCATTAAGAAATTTTTTATTTACATCCTGCAAAAAAAACCATTAGCGACCTGATGAAATAGTTAAAGAAATCTTGTTGGATGTCGAAGAATTAAACAGTGCCGTTGCAGCCATCGCTGGTGCCATTAAATGTCACGCATTCTTAATCAGTTTAAGGTGGCAGCATGAAGCGCTGCGAAGTGACCTATTCTGATAACAGCAGCAGGTTAAATAGCATTTACACTGTAACTTTAACGCGGCTGCAGCAGTTTAAGAACCTGGGGGGTTAAAAAATGAGCGCTGTTGTGGCAGGATGTGGCGGAAAAGGGATTTGGTCAAAAAATGCGATGATTTGATCGAAAACATTTCCCTTTAAAGCGTAAAAATGATTAAGTATAATTTATTATTTGATGCACTTTATCGCTTCGCATCAGCATAACATGATGTTATCTCTTTTTGACCCGCAGGCCGTTTTCGCGGGAAACTAGACAACTACGCAGCTTCCAGCATCTGTGCGACATACGTCTTCGTACCCGAAGTTGTTCTGTCTTATTAGACGGCACTCCTCTGAATACAGAGTGACGTATCCGTCGGCATCCGCCTGACACGATTTTTCCATGACAGCTCCACACAGGGCTGTCATTAAGCACCATTACCTCTTATCTATTTGATAAGTAGGGTAATACACCAGGGTAGTAGTTTTAAAAAATCTTATAAGTGAAGAAAAAACATGACTAATGCAAATCGTCCGATACTGAATCTCGACCTCGATCTGCTGCGTACTTTTGTTGCTGTTGCTGACTTGAATACTTTTGCGGCGGCGGCTGCAGCAGTGTGCAGAACGCAATCCGCAGTAAGTCAGCAGATGCAACGTCTGGAACAATTGGTAGGTAAAGAGCTGTTTGCCAGACATGGACGTAATAAACTGTTGACGGAGCATGGCATCCAGTTGCTAGGCTACGCCAGAAAGATCCTTCGTTTCAATGACGAAGCGTGCACCTCTTTAATGTACAGCAACATCCAGGGCGTACTGACTATCGGCGCCTCCGATGACACTTCCGATACCATTCTGCCGTTCCTGCTTAACCGCGTAACGTCGGTCTATCCGAAGCTGGCCATTGATGTGCGCGTCAAACGCAACCCGTTCATGATGGAAATGCTGAATCAGGGTGAGGTTGATCTGGTTGTCACCACGTCCAGTCCTGGTAATTTCACCCATCAGGTCCTGCGTACTTCTCCGACGCTTTGGTACTGTGCTGCGGATTACATCTTCCAGCGCGGCGAAGCCATTCCACTGGTGCTGCTGGATGAACCAAGTCCGTACCGTGACATGGCGATCGATCACCTGAATGAAGCGGGCATCCCATGGCGCATTTCGTATGTTGCATCAACGCTGGCAGCAGTGCGTGCGGCAGTGAAAGCGGGTCTGGGTGTCACAGCACGCCCGGTTGAGATGATGAGCCCAGAGCTGCGTGTAATGGGTGCGGCTGAAGGGCTGCCGGTATTGCCCGATACTCAGTACCTGCTGTGCCGTAATCCAGACAGTGATAACGAGTTGGCGCTGGCGATCTTCAACGCGATGCAGTCCACCAACGATCCTTACAATCTGACGGCAAATCCAGATGGCACCCTGCTGCTGGATGACGAAGAGTAAGGTCAACAATAGCGGGTTATTCCTTCACGTTGGAATTCCAGTTAATTGTTAAAACTTATTAAAATGAGCCTTAGACTGATAAACATCAGCTAAGGCTTTTTTTATGCATTTTAATTCACGCTTTCTAACGCGATTCACCACCAATAATTTTCCTCTCTTCCTGAAAAATGGAAATTGTTCCATTTTTGCTCAAAGTGGAACTTCTTTATCATTCCGTGCCATCTTTCCCAGGGCATTTGCCTGTACCGATCGCCGATTTTTACAGCAAAAAACACCATTATGTGTTCTGGATCAAAAAAATACCCCCTATAAGGGGGGGGAAATCCCTGTAAGACCTGTCAAAATATGATTGTTAAATGCACGATCCATGCATGTGAATACCCGCTACACTGACATTAACCTCACAAACTGAAGCGATTTAGCTGGTATCATGGGGTTCGTTTGTTAATAATATGCTACGGGTGTTAATTAATGTTTGGATGCTTTTGTCAAAGTTGACAAAAGGTTATAGAAAGGAGTAAAAAACCCCATAAAATTGCTGCTTATTTGATAATGACAGCATAGTTTACAAGGTTTTTTATCCTTCCCTTGAATTCATGTGGTGTGTTTGCTGCAACAGTGCAGGATGCCAGCGCCACTTTTGATGAGTAAGAAAAGAGTATGTCGACAACCACAGAAGTGATCGCTCATCACTGGGCGTTTATTGTTTTTATTGTTATTGCATTTGGCCTGTGTGCCTTCATGTTGACCGGCGGTTGGTTGTTAGGTGGTCGTGCGCGGGCACGCCATAAAGACACCCCGTTTGAATCGGGTATCGAATCCGTCGGTGATACCCATATTCGCCTCTCCGCTAAATTCTATCTGGTTGCGATGTTCTTCGTTATTTTCGACGTCGAAGCCCTCTATTTATACGCCTGGTCGACTTCAATCCGTGAGAGCGGATGGGTCGGCTTTGTCGAAGCCGCAATTTTCATTTTGGTGCTATTGGCAGGCCTGGTTTATCTGGTGCGCATCGGTGCACTGGATTGGGCTCCTGCGCGTCGTCGCGTAGTGGTCAAATCAATTCCGGTCAGTCACAACCACACCAACCCTCATAAGCAGTAAAAGCGAGGCAATAAGATGGACTACACGCTGACACGCGTAGACCCGAACGGCGGCGGTGATAACGATCGCTATCCGCTGCAGAAACAGGAGATTGTTACCGATCCTCTGGAGCAGCACGTTCATCGCAGCGTCTATATGGGCAAGCTCGAGCATGCCCTGCATGACATGGTGAACTGGGGTCGTAAAAACTCTCTCTGGCCGTACAACTTCGGTCTTTCCTGTTGCTACGTGGAAATGACCACGTCATTCACTGCGGTGCATGACGTGGCGCGTTTTGGTGCGGAAGTCATGCGCGCCTCCCCACGTCAGGCTGACTTTATGGTGATCGCCGGTACGCCGTTTACCAAAATGGCGCCGGTTATTCAGCGTTTGTATGACCAGATGCTGGAACCGAAATGGGTGATCTCCATGGGTGCTTGTGCAAACTCGGGCGGCATGTACGACATCTATTCTGTGGTGCAAGGCGTGGATAAATTCCTGCCG
The DNA here is from genome assembly GCF_009830025.1 of Pantoea sp. Taur. Taxonomy (NCBI): domain Bacteria; kingdom Pseudomonadati; phylum Pseudomonadota; class Gammaproteobacteria; order Enterobacterales; family Erwiniaceae; genus Pantoea; species Pantoea sp. Taur. Next base: position 14,562 of record NZ_SZZZ01000019.1, on the reverse strand, counting down.
GTTGACGTGTACATTCCGGGCTGCCCACCGCGTCCTGAAGCTTACATGCAAGCGCTGCTGCTGCTGCGTGAGTCGATTGGTAAAGAGCGCCGTCCACTGTCGTGGGTGGTGGGTGATCAGGGCGTTTATCGCGCCAATATGCAGCCAGAGCGTGAAAGAAAACGCGGCGAGCGTATTGCCGTCACTAACCTGAGAACGCCAGACGAAGTCTAAGCTTCCCGTACACGGATGGCACAACGGCCGCAGCAGAACATCACAATTTAATGTGCGCCGCCATCCTGACGCCTTCTTTTAGCGCCTGATTACAGGCCGGAATGGTGAGTAACGTATGACAGATTTAACCACGCAAGATCTCGCTCAGCCTGCATGGCAAACCCGCGACCACCTGGATGATCCAGTGGTCGGCGAGCTGCGTAACCGTTTTGGGCCGGATGCCTTTACCGTTCAGGCCACCCGCACCGGGATTCCGGTCGTCTGGGTGAAACGTGAACAGTTACTGGAAATTGTCGAATTCCTGCGTAAGCTGCCAAAGCCGTACGTCATGCTGTATGACTTGCACGGTTTCGATGAGCGTTTACGTACCCACCGCGCCGGTTTACCCGCCGCGGATTTTTCCGTTTTCTATCACCTGCTGTCGATTGAACGCAACCGCGACATCATGCTCAAGGTGGCGCTGTCTGAAAACGATCTGAATGTGCCGACCATCACCAAAATCTTCGCCAATGCCAACTGGTATGAGCGCGAGACCTGGGAGATGTTTGGTATCACCTTTAATGGTCACCCGCACCTGACGCGCATCATGATGCCTCAGACCTGGGAAGGCCATCCGCTGCGTAAAGATTACCCGGCGCGTGCCACTGAGTTCGACCCGTTCGAACTGACCAAACAGAAAGAAGATCTGGAGATGGAGGCGCTGACCTTCAAGCCTGAAGACTGGGGCATGAAGCGTAGCACCACCAATGAGGACTTCATGTTCCTCAACCTCGGTCCTAACCACCCGTCCGCGCACGGTGCCTTCCGTATCATTCTGCAGTTGGATGGCGAAGAGATCGTCGACTGCGTGCCGGATGTCGGCTACCACCATCGTGGTGCTGAGAAGATGGGCGAGCGCCAATCCTGGCACAGCTACATTCCGTACACCGACCGTATCGAATATCTCGGCGGCTGCGTGAACGAGATGCCTTACGTGCTGGCGGTGGAAAAATTAGCCGGCATCACCGTGCCGGATCGCGTCAACGTAATCCGCGTGATGCTGTCAGAGCTGTTCCGTATCAACAGTCACTTGCTGTACATCTCCACCTTTATCCAGGACGTGGGCGCCATGACGCCGGTGTTCTTCGCCTTCACCGACCGTCAGAAAATTTATGACGTGGTTGAAGCGATTACCGGTTTCCGTATGCACCCAGCCTGGTTCCGCATCGGCGGCGTGGCGCACGATCTGCCGAAAGGGTGGGAGCGTCTGCTGCGTGAGTTCCTCGACTGGATGCCGAAGCGTCTGAAAGAGTATGACAAAGCCGCACTGCGTAACACCGTGCTGATGGGCCGTTCGCAAGGCGTTGCGGCGTACAACATGGATGAAGCGCTGGCGTGGGGTACCACCGGTGCTGGCCTGCGTGCCACCGGCCTCGACTTTGATGTGCGTAAATGGCGTCCGTATTCAGGCTACGAAAACTTCGACTTTGAGATCCCGGTTGGCGCTGGCATCAGTGATGCTTACACCCGCGTTCAGCTCAAAATGGAAGAGATGTGGCAGTCACTGCGCATTCTGGAACAGTGCCTGAAAAACATGCCGGAAGGCCCGTTCAAAGCGGATCACCCGCTGACCACGCCGCCACCAAAAGAGCGCACGCTGCAACACATCGAAACCCTGATCACGCACTTCCTGCAAGTTTCGTGGGGCCCGGTCATGCCGGCCAACGAATCCTTCCAGATGATTGAAGCGACTAAAGGGATCAACAGCTACTACCTGACCAGCGATGGCAGCACCATGAGCTACCGCACCCGTGTGCGTACGCCAAGCTTCCCGCACCTGCAGCAGATCCCATCGGTGATCCGCGGCAGCCTGGTATCCGACTTGATCGTATACCTCGGTAGTATCGATTTTGTTATGTCAGACGTGGACCGCTAATTATGCACGATCAAAAAATTGCCATTCACACTATCGACCCTGATGAGGTCTTTGTGCTGAGCGAGACCGAGCACCACGCTATTGAGCACGAAAAACACCATTACGAAGATGCACGCGCCGCCTCAATTGAAGCGTTGAAGATCGTGCAGAAGCAGCGTGGATGGGTGCCAGATGGTGCCATCAATGCCATTGCTGAAGTGTTGGGCATTCCAGCCAGTGACGTAGAAGGTGTGGCGACGTTTTACAGCCAGATCTACCGCACGCCGGTTGGCCGTCACGTCATTCGTTATTGCGACAGCGTGGTGTGCCACATCACCGGTTTCCAGGGCATTCAGGCTGCGCTTGAGCAGAATCTGAATATCAAGCCGGGCCAGACCACAGCCGATGGCCGCTTTACCCTGCTGCCAACCTGCTGCCTGGGCAACTGTGACAAAGGCCCAACCATGATGGTGGATGAAGATACCCACGTTCATCTGACCCCGGAAGGCATCGCCAATCTGCTGGAGCAGTATCAATGACCATTAAACAGATCATTCGTACTGCGGAAACGCATCCACTCACCTGGCGTCTGCGCGACGACAAGCAGCCGGTGTGGATCGATGAATATCGCAGTAAAAACGGTTATGTCGGCGCTGATAAAGCACTGAAAGGCATGAGCCAGGACGAAATCGTTGCGGCAGTGAAAGACTCCGGTCTAAAAGGTCGCGGTGGCGCAGGCTTTAACACCGGCCTGAAGTGGAGCCTGATGCCGAAAGACGAATCCATGAACATCCGTTACCTGCTGTGTAACGCCGATGAAATGGAGCCGGGCACCTATAAAGACCGCCTGCTGATGGAGCAAATGCCGCACCAGTTGGTGGAAGGTATGCTGATCAGTGCGTTCGCCTTGAAAGCCTATCGTGGCTACATCTTCTTACGTGGCGAGTACATCGAAGCGGCCGTGCATCTGCGCCGTGCGATTGCCGAAGCCACCGAAGCGGGATACCTCGGTAAAAACATCCTCGGTACCGGTTTCGATTTTGAACTGATCGTGCACACCGGCGCGGGACGTTACATCTGTGGTGAAGAGACCGCGCTGATCAACTCACTGGAAGGTCGTCGTGCGAACCCGCGTTCAAAGCCACCGTTCCCGGCGAGTGCGGGCGTGTGGGGCAAGCCAACCTGCGTCAACAACGTGGAAACCTTGTCCAACGTCCCAGCCATCTTCCTCAACGGCGTTGACTGGTACAAGAACATCTCTACCAGCGAAGACACCGGCACCAAGATGATGGGCTTCTCTGGACGCGTGAAAAATCCAGGCGTGTGGGAGCTGCCATTTGGCACTACCGCGCGTGAGATTCTGGAAGATTATGCCGGTGGCATGCGCGATGGCCTGAAATTCAAAGCCTGGCAGCCAGGCGGTGCGGGTACCGACTTCCTGACCGATCAACATCTTGATCTGCCAATGGAATTCGCCAGCATCGGTAAAGCGGGTAGCCGTTTAGGTACTGCACTGGCGATGGCGGTCGATCATGAAATCGGCATGGTTTCGCTGGTGCGTAATCTGGAAGAGTTCTTTGCGCGTGAGTCCTGCGGTTGGTGTACGCCGTGCCGTGATGGCTTGCCATGGAGCGTGAAGATCTTGCGTGCGCTGGAGCAGAAAAAAGGCCAGCCGGGTGACATCGAAACCCTGCTGCAACTCTGTCGCCAACTTGGCCCAGGTAAAACCTTCTGCGCCCACGCACCGGGTGCCGTTGAGCCATTGCAGAGCGCGATTAAATATTTCCGTGAAGAGTTTGAAGCCGGCATTGCGCCGCAGGTGTTTGGCAATACCCGATCGATCGGTGGTATTCAGCCCAACCTGCTGAAAGCGCGCTGGTAATCAGCCGCCGTACACGGAATTCACCCTGCGCCGACACGGCGCGGGGGACAGAATTAGATGTTTAACGCTCGTCTTAGGGCGAGCCTTACGGAAGCATGTTCACTATGGCTACAATCCATGTAGACGGTAAAGAATATGATGTGAACGGAGCGGACAACCTGTTGCAGGCGTGTCTCTCTCTGGGCCTTGATATTCCTTATTTTTGCTGGCATCCGGCGCTGGGAAGCGTGGGAGCCTGCCGCCAGTGTGCGGTGAAGCAATTCCAGAATGCCGAAGATACCCGTGGTCGTCTTGTTATGTCATGCATGACACCGGCGTCGGACGGCACCTTTATTTCCATCGACGATGGCGAAGCGAAAGAGTTTCGTGAAAGCGTGGTGGAATGGCTGATGACCAACCATCCGCACGACTGTCCAGTGTGCGAAGAGGGCGGTAACTGCCATCTGCAAGATATGACGGTCATGACGGGCCACAGCTTCCGTCGTTACCGCTTCACCAAACGTACGCACCAGAATCAGGATCTCGGCCCGTTCATCTCCCATGAAATGAACCGCTGTATCGCCTGCTATCGCTGCGTGCGTTACTACAAAGATTACGCAGACGGCAAAGATCTCGGCGTTTACGGTGCCCACGACAACGTTTACTTCGGTCGCCCGGAAGATGGCACGCTGGAGAGCGAGTTCTCCGGTAACCTGGTCGAGATCTGCCCGACCGGCGTATTCACCGATAAAACGCACTCCGAACGCTACAACCGTAAATGGGATATGCAGTTCGCACCGAGCATCTGCCAGCAGTGCAGCGTGGGTTGTAACACCAGCCCAGGCGAGCGTTATGGTGAACTGCGTCGTATCGAAAACCGTTACAACGGTACCGTAAACCACTACTTCCTGTGTGACCGTGGTCGTTTCGGTTATGGCTATGTGAACCGCAAAGATCGTCCACGTCATCCAGTACAGAAGCGCGGCAACGATTGGGTCAGTCTGAATGCCGAACAAGCGGTGAATGCCGCGGCTGACGTACTGCGTCAGGCGAAGCGTGTGATTGGGATTGGATCACCGCGTGCCAGCATTGAAAGCAACTTTGCGCTGCGTGAACTTGTCGGTGCGGAAAACTTCTCCACCGGTATGCCTGCCGCTGAGCAGGCACGCGTTGAGTTGATGCTGAAAGTACTGCAGGAAGGCGGTATTTACACGCCATCACTGCGCGAAATCGAAAGCTACGATGCGGTGCTGGTGCTGGGTGAAGACCTGACTCAGGTCGGTGCGCGTGTCGCACTTTCTGTGCGTCAGGCGGTGAAAGGTAAAGCACGTGAAATGGCAGCAGCCCAGAAAGTGGCTGACTGGCAGATCGCGGCGATCCTGAACATCGGTCAGCACGCCAAACATCCGCTATTTGTCACCAACGTTGATGAAACCCGTCTTGATGATATCGCGGCGTGGAGCTATCGCGCACCGGTGGAAGATCAGGCTCGTCTCGGCTTTGCTATTGCCAATGCGCTCGATGAAGCCGCTCCAGCCGTCAGTGGCTTTGACAGCAAACTGAATGGCAAGCTGGATGTGGTGGTACAGGCGTTAGCCGGTGCCAAAAAACCACTGATTATTTCTGGTACTCACTCTGGCAGCACCGCGATAATTGAAGCGGCCGCCAACGTGGCAAAAGCACTGAAAGGTCGCGGTGCCGATGTCGGCATTACCTTCCTTGCCGGTGCAGCTAACAGCTTTGGTCTCGGCCTGATGGGCGGTCAATCGCTGGATAGCGCGCTGGAACAGCTGGATAAAGGCGAAGCGGAAGCGCTGGTGGTGTTGGAAAACGATCTTTACCGCCACGCACCGAAAGCCACCGTGGATGCGGCTTTGCACAACACCGCACACGTGATTGTGGTTGATCATCAACGCACTGCGACGCTGGAAAAAGCCGGTCTGGTGCTCTCGACGGCGAGCTTCGCAGAGAGTGATGGCACCTCGATCAACCAGGAAGGCCGCGCACAGCGTTTCTTCCAGGTTTACGATCCGTCTTATTACGACAACAGCATTGTGATGCTGGAGAGCTGGCGCTGGCTGCACTCGCTGCACAGCACTGTTGAAAGCCGTCAGATTGACTGGACGCTGCTTGATCACGTGATCGATGCCACCGTTGCAGCATTGCCACAGCTGAAAGGTATTAAAGACGCGGCGCCGGATGCAAGCTTCCGTATTCGCGGTCAGAAACTGGCGCGTTCACCGCACCGTAACAGTGGCCGTACCGCGATGCGTGCCAATATTAGCGTGCACGAACCGCGTCAGCCGCAAGACAAAGACACCATGTTTGCCTTCTCAATGGAAGGTAACAACCAACCAGGCGCACCACGTTCGCAGATTCCATTCGCCTGGGCTCCAGGCTGGAACTCCCCGCAAGCATGGAACAAGTTCCAGGCTGAAGTCGGTGGCAAACTGCGTCATGGCGATCCGGGTGTGCGTCTGTTTGAAGCGAGCGAAGGATCACTGCCGTGGTTCACCGCCGTGCCAGAAAGCTTTGTTGAAGGCAGCCAATATCGCGTTGCACCTTACTATCAGCTGTTTGGTAGTGAAGAGATGACTCAGCGTTCGCCGACCTTCCAGAAGCGTATGTCGCCAGCCACGCTGGTGATTAACCCGGCTGATGCGGAAAAACTGGGTGTGAATAACGGGTCTGCTGTTGAACTGGTTTGCGCCGGTGAAACACTGCACTTGCCAGTGCGTTTCTCCACTTCCCTGCAAGCAGGGCAGGTGGGTCTGCCGTTGGGCATGCCGGGTGTACCGCCATTCCTCTCGGGTGCGCAAATTGACAAACTGCAGGAGGCCGCGCAATGAGCTGGCTGACACCGGACGTTATCGACATCCTCCTCCAAATCCTCAAAACGATCGTGATTTTGCTGGTTGTGGTGGGTTGTGGTGCCTTCATGAGTTTCGCCGAGCGTCGTCTGCTCGGCTTATGGCAGAACCGTTATGGTCCAAACCGTGTCGGCTGGGGCGGATCGCTGCAGCTGGCGGCGGACATGATCAAAATGTTCTTTAAAGAGGACTGGGTTCCGCCGTTTACCGATCGCTTCATCTTTACCCTGGCGCCAGTGATTGCCTTTGTGTCGCTGCTGCTGGCGTTTGCCATCGTGCCGGTTTCACCGACCTGGATGGTGACAGACCTGAATATTGGTCTGTTGTTCTTCCTGATGATGGCCGGTCTGGCGGTTTACGCCGTGCTGTTCGCCGGTTGGTCGAGTAACAACAAATACTCACTGCTGGGTGCAATGCGTGCTTCCGCTCAGACGCTGAGCTACGAAGTGTTCCTGGGCCTGTCGCTGATGGGTGTGGTGGCGCAAGCCGGTTCATTCAACATGAACGCCATCGTCGAGAGCCAGACGCACTTGTGGAACATCATTCCGCAGTTCTTCGGCTTCGTGACCTTCTGTATCGCGGGCGTCGCGGTATGTCACCGCCATCCGTTTGACCAGCCAGAAGCGGAACAGGAACTGGCCGATGGTTACCACATCGAATATGCCGGTATGAAGTTCGGTCTGTTCTTCGTCGGTGAATACGTGGCGATCACCACCGTTTCAGCGCTGATTGTCACGCTGTTCTTCGGTGGCTGGCACGGTCCATTCCTGCCGCCATTCATCTGGTTCGCCCTGAAAACGGCGTTCTTTATGGTGATGTTTATCCTGATTCGTGCTGCGCTGCCGCGTCCACGTTATGACCAGGTGCTGTCGTTCGGCTGGAAAGTGTGTCTGCCGTTGACGTTATTGAACCTGCTGGCGACCGCCGCAGTGATTCTGTACAGCGCGCAGTAAGGGGTTTTGAGATGACTTTAAAAGATATTGTCGTTGGCTTCGGCACGACAGTGCGCAGTATCTGGATGATAGGCATGCATGCCTTCGCCAAGCGCGAAACCCAGATGTATCCAGAAGAACCGGTTTACCTGCCGCCGCGCTACCGTGGCCGTATCGTGCTGACGCGCGATCCGGACGGCGAAGAGCGCTGCGTTGCCTGTAACCTGTGTGCGGTAGCCTGTCCAGTGGGTTGTATCTCACTGCAGAAAGCGGAAACGGTTGATGGTCGCTGGTATCCGGAGTTCTTCCGCATCAACTTCTCGCGCTGCATCTTCTGCGGTCTGTGCGAAGAAGCCTGCCCGACCACGGCGATTCAGCTGACCCCCGATTTTGAGCTGGGTGAGTTCAAGCGTCAGGATCTGGTGTACGAGAAGCAGGACCTGCTGATTTCCGGTCCGGGTAAGTATCCGGAGTACAACTTCTATCGCATGGCGGGTATGGCGATCGACGGGAAAGAGAAGGGCGAAGCGGAAAACGAAGCCAAGCCAATCGACGTCAAAAGCTTGTTACCTTAAGGAGCCAGGTATGGAATTTGCGTTTTATCTTTGCGGACTGGTGGCGGTGCTGACGACATTGCGCGTTATCACTCACACCAATCCGGTACATGCGCTGCTGTACCTGATTGTTTCGCTGCTTTCGATTGCGGGCGTGTTCTTCTCAATGGGCGCTTACTTTGCCGGTGCGCTGGAGATCATCGTTTACGCCGGTGCCATTATGGTGCTTTTCGTGTTCGTGGTGATGATGCTGAACCTGGGCAAAACCCAGCAGGACCAGGAGCGCGAGTGGCTGAAGCCTTCGCTGTGGATTGGGCCTGGCATCGTCTCCCTGTTGCTGCTGGTGGTGATGATTTACGCCATTAGTACCGCGCACGATCAGGGCATTGATGGCACCGTCATCGATGCCAAAGCGGTGGGTATCAGTCTGTTTGGTCCTTACGTACTGGCGGTTGAGCTGGCGTCAATGCTGCTGCTGGCCGGTCTGGTGGTGGCCTTCCATATCGGACGTGAAGAGCGTCAGGGCGAAGTGCTGAGCAATCGCCATGCTGATGCACATGCGAATAAGGAGGATCACGCATGATCCCGTTACAACACGGCCTGATGTTGGCTGCTGTGCTGTTTGTTCTCGGCCTGACCTCGCTGGTACTGCGCCGCAACTTGCTATTTATGCTGATTGGTCTGGAGATCATGATCAACGCCGCGGCACTGGCGCTGGTGGTAGCAGGGAGCTACTGGGGACAAGCTGACGGCCAGGTGATGTACATTCTGGCGATCAGCCTTGCGGCGGCGGAAGCCAGCATCGGCCTGGCCCTGCTGCTCCAGCTCTATCGTCGTCGTCAGACGCTGAACATTGACACAGTGAGCGAGATGCGCGGATGAATCTTCTCTATTTAACCGTATTATTTCCGCTGATTGGCTTCCTGCTATTGGCGTTTTCCCGTGGTCGCTGGTCGGAGAATCTGTCGGCAGCGGTGGGAATGGGATCGGTCGGTCTGGCGGCGTTGACCACCGTTTTCGTTGGTATGGATTTCTTCAGTAACGGTCAACAGCCTTTTACTCAGGCGTTGTGGACATGGATTCAGGTCGGCCACTTTGATATCAAAGTGAACCTGGTACTGGACGGCTTGTCACTGACCATGCTGTCAGTGGTCACGGGTGTCGGCTTCTTCATCCACATGTTTGCTTCCTGGTACATGCGCGGTGAAGAGGGCTATTCACGCTTCTTCGCTTACACCAACCTGTTCATCGCGAGCATGGTGGTGTTGGTGCTGGCCGACAACCTGATGCTGATGTATCTCGGTTGGGAAGGCGTGGGCCTGTGCTCTTATCTGCTGATTGGCTTCTACTACAGCAACCCAGAGAATGGCAAAGCGGCGATGAAAGCCTTTATCATCACCCGTGTCGGTGACGTGTTCCTGGCATTCGCGCTGTTCATTCTCTACAACGAACTGGGTACGCTGAACTTCCGCGAGCTGGTGGAACTGGCGCCGGCGCATTTCGCCGCTGACAACCACATGCTGCAGTGGGCAACCCTGATGCTGTTGGGCGGTGCGGTCGGTAAATCTGCACAGTTGCCACTGCAAACGTGGCTGGCTGATGCGATGGCGGGTCCTACGCCGGTATCAGCTCTGATCCACGCCGCCACCATGGTAACCGCGGGTGTTTACCTGATTGCGCGTACCCATGGTCTGTTCCTGCTGACGCCGGAAGTGCTGCATCTGGTCGGCATTATCGGTGCGATTACACTGGTGCTGGCAGGTTTTGCCGCGTTGGTGCAAACCGATATCAAACGCGTGCTGGCTTACTCAACAATGAGTCAGATCGGCTACATGTTCCTGGCGCTGGGCGTGCAGGCATGGGACGCGGCGATTTTCCACCTGATGACGCACGCTTTCTTTAAAGCACTGCTGTTCCTTTCTTCCGGTTCGGTCATTCTGGCCTGCCACCACGAGCAGAACATCTTCAAAATGGGCGGCCTGCGTAAGAGCATCCCACTGGTGTACACCTGCTTCCTGGTGGGCGGCGCAGCGCTGGCGGCACTGCCGCTGATTACCGCAGGTTTCTACAGTAAAGATGAAATCCTGTTTGGTGCGCTGGCAAATGGTCACATCAATCTGATGGTGGCGGGTCTGGTCGGTGCATTCCTGACCTCGATCTACACCTTCCGCATGATCTTCATCGTGTTCCACGGCGAAGAGAAAATTCATGCGCACGCGGGCAAAGGCATCACTCACCATCTGCCACTGATTGTGCTGTTAGTGCTCTCCACCTTCGTTGGCGCCATGATTACGCCACCGCTGGCGGGCGTGCTGCCACAGAATGAATTCGGTGAGGGCGGCAAAGTGGCGCTGGAAATCACCTCAGGCGTTGTCGCGATTGTCGGCATCCTGATTGCTGCTGCCCTATGGCTTGGCAAACGCCAGCTGGTCACCAGTGTTGCCAACAGCGCGCCGGGCCGTTTCTTCGGCACCTGGTGGTTCGCGGCATGGGGGTTCGACTGGCTGTATGACAAGGTGTTTGTAAAACCTTATTTGGGCATTGCCTGGCTGCTGAAGCGCGATCCGCTGAACTCACTGATGAACCTGCCTGCGCTGTTGTCGCGCATTGGTAATAAAGGCCTGGTGGTGAGCGAGAACGGTTACGTGCGCTGGTATGTGGCTTCCATGAGTGTCGGTGCCGTGGTGGTACTGGCGCTGATGCTGGTGATTTAAAGATTGATGAGCGGGGGCGAGAGGATCAAGGATTCTTTCACCCCAGAAGCGAATGTGAAAAATTGCCTGAATGACGAAGCGTTATTGATATAGCCCGTTTCGTTGCCGTCAGTGTGCATGCAACCCAAGCGTATTTTTTACGTGAGGGTGACGAGCGCTGACGGTGATGAAAGTGGCAAGCAAGATAGCTCGAAATCAGGTTGAAAAAAGGGAAGTATGCCGTGCTATTACCTTGGCTAATAATCATACCTTTTGTTGGGGGTCTGCTTTGCTGGTTAGCAGAGCGCCTCGGCGCAAAAGTGCCGCGCTGGATCGCCATGATCACCATGGGACTGACGCTGGCACTCGGTCTGCAGTTGTGGCTGCAGGGAGGCTATTCACTCACCCAGGCTGCAGGAATGCCGCAGTGGCAGTCGACTTTCTCGGTGCCATGGATTCCGCGCTTCGGCATTAACTTCCATCTGGCTATCGACGGTTTGTCACTGCTGATGGTGGTGCTGACCGGTCTGCTCGGGTTAATGGCGGTGCTCTGTTCCTGGAATGAAATCGAGAAGTATCAGGGCTTTTTCCACCTCAACCTTATGTGGATCCTCGGTGGTGTGATTGGCGTGTTCCTCTCCATCGACATGTTCCTGTTCTTCTTCTTCTGGGAAATGATGCTGGTGCCGATGTACTTCCTCATCGCGCTCTGGGGTCACAAAGCCTCTGACGGTAAAACGCGTATCAGTGCCGCAACCAAATTCTTCATCTATACCCAGGCTTCGGGTCTGGTGATGTTGATTGCGATTTTGGCGCTGGTGTTTGTGCACTACAACGCCACGGGCGTCTGGACCTTCAGCTACGAAGAACTGCTGAAAACGCCAATGTCGCACACCGTTGAATATCTGCTAATGCTCGGCTTCTTTATCGCTTTCGCAGTGAAAATGCCAGTGGTGCCCCTGCACGGCTGGTTGCCGGATGCGCACAGTCAGGCACCGACAGCCGGTTCGGTTGATCTCGCAGGAATCTTGCTGAAAACGGCGGCGTATGGTCTGCTGCGTTTCAGCCTGCCACTGTTCCCGAATGCTTCCGCAGAGTTTGCGCCGATTGCTATGTGGCTCGGTGTTCTGGGTATCTTCTACGGTGCCTGGATGGCGTTCTCGCAGACGGATATCAAACGTCTGATTGCTTACACCTCCGTTTCGCACATGGGCTTCGTGCTGATTGCTATCTACACCGGCAGCCAGCTGGCGTTCCAGGGCGCGGTGATTCAGATGATTGCTCACGGCCTGTCCGCCGCAGCACTGTTCATCTTGTGTGGTCAGCTTTATGAGCGTCTGCATACCCGTGACCTGCGCCAGATGGGTGGTTTGTGGTCACGCATTAAATGGATTCCAGGCCTGTCGCTGTTCTTCGCGGTGGCCAACCTCGGTATGCCAGGCACCGGTAACTTTGTCGGCGAATTTATGATTCTGACCGGCAGTTTCCAGGTGGTGCCGGTGATTATCGTGATTGCCACCTTTGGTCTGGTGTTTGCCTCGGTGTATTCGCTGGTGATGATGCAGCGCGCTTACTACGGCGAAGCGAAATCGAAAGCTCCGCTGCCGGGCATGTCACCGCGTGAATTCATGACGATCGGCGTGCTGGTGGTGCTGCTGGTTCTGCTGGGTGTTTATCCACAGCCGATCCTTGATACCTCTCACGCTGCGATGAGCAATATTCAGCAGTGGTTTACCGCTTCAATTTCAACTACAAGGCCGTAATTCGCCATGACAATAACTCCTCAACATCTGATTGCGTTACTGCCGCTGTTGATCGTCGGATTGACGGTGGTGGTGGTGATGCTGTCCATTGCGTGGCGACGCAACCACTTTGTTAATGCCACGCTGACGGTGATTGGCCTGAACGTGGCGCTGTTTTCACTGTGGTTTGTCGGTCATGTCGGTGCCATGGATGTCACGCCGCTGCTGCGCGTTGACGGTTACTCGATGTTCTACACCGCGCTGGTGCTGCTTGCCAGTCTCGCCACCTGCACCTTTGCTTATCCGTGGCTGGCTGGTTTCCCGGACAACAAAGATGAGTTCTATCTGCTGGTGCTGATTGCGGCACTGGGTGGGATCGTGCTGGCGAGTGCTAATCATCTGGCGGCGCTGTTCATCGGTATCGAACTGCTGTCACTGCCGCTGTTTGGCCTGATTGGTTATGCCTTCCGCCAGAAACGTTCGCTGGAAGCGGCACTGAAGTACATGATCCTGTCCGCTGCGGCGTCCTCGTTCCTGATCTTTGGTATCGCGCTGATTTATGCCGATTCTGGCAGCCTGAGCTTTGTGCAACTGGGTAAAAGCCTGAATGACAGCATGATCCAACAGCCGCTGCTGCTGGTCGGTTTGGGCATGATGATTATCGGCCTCGGCTTTAAGCTGTCACTGGTGCCGTTCCACCTGTGGACACCAGATGTTTATCAGGGTGCGCCTGCGCCGGTTTCAACCTTCCTGGCCACCGCCAGCAAAATCGCCATCTTTGGTGTGGTGATGCGCTTGTTCCTGTACGCGCCGGTCACTGACAGCGAAGCCGTGCGCACCGTGCTCGGTGTTATCGCCTTTGTGTCGATTCTGTTCGGTAACCTGATGGCGATTTCGCAGAGCAACATCAAACGTCTGCTCGGTTATTCATCGATCGCGCACCTGGGCTATTTGCTGGTGTCGCTTATTGCGGTGAAAACCCATCAGCTGTCACTGGAAACGGCGGGTGTATACCTGGCGGGTTACCTGTTCAGCAGCCTCGGCGCGTTCGGTGTGGTCAGCCTGATGTCCAGCCCGTACCGTGGCCCGGATGCGGATACGCTTTACTCTTACCGTGGTCTGTTCTGGCATCGTCCAATTCTGTCAGCGGTCATGACCGTTATGATGCTGTCTCTGGCCGGTATCCCGATGACGCTGGGCTTCATTGGTAAGTTCTACGTCATTGCTTCCGGTGTGAACGCGCATCTGTGGTGGTTAACCGCGGCAGTCGTTGCCGGCAGTGCGATCGGTCTTTACTACTATCTGCGTGTGACGGTGAGTCTGTACCTCAGCCCACCAGAAATGCACACGCGCGATCGTGACACGCCAGCCAACTGGGCCTTTACCGCTGGTGGTGTGGTGGTGCTGATTTCTGCGATTCTGGTACTGCTGTTGGGTGTCTATCCGCAGCCACTGATTTCGCTGGTACAGATGGCACAGCCGCTGATGTAAATGCGCTTTGACCTCAGAAATCAGGCCCAAGGGCCTAATGCCGATCAGTTAAGACAAAAATGATCGGTTGAACGATCCGGCAGTTCTGCAAGAATCCGTAATCTCTCAGGGATTACGGATTTTTTTATGCTTCTCAGTCAGGCTCTCGATATCGTTCATAAGTTTACGCCTCAGGAATTCTCGGGGCTTTCCGATCTCCTTTCTCCTGAACTCATTGACGAGTGTCTCGCTGATACCGGGACAGTGACGTTACGAAAGCGCCGTTTATCGATGGAAATGATGGTCTGGGCTGTAACCGGCATGGCACTTTTT